>NZ_JAGIXF010000079.1:0-27917 GCF_021483755.1 Burkholderia sp. WTPI3
CGTCGACTACAAGGCCGACGATTTCCGTCAGCAGCTCAAGGCGGCGACGCCGGACGGCGTTCACGTGAACTTCGAGAACGTTGGCGGCGAAGTGATGCGCGCGGTGCTGTCGCGAATGGTGATCGGCGGGCGCGTCGCGTTGTGCGGCGTGATCTCGAACTACAACAGCGGACGTGCGGCGGACGACGTCGGCGTGCTCATCTCGAAGCGGATCACGATGCGCGGCTTCCTGATCCTCGACTATCGCAAGAGCCGCGAAGCGGTGCAGACGCTCGCGGGGTGGCTGCGCGACGGCCGGCTCAAGGCCGAGGAAACGGTGGCCGACGGCCTCGAAAACGCGCCCGACGTGCTGAACCGCCTGTTCGACGGCGACCATCGCGGCAAGCTCGTGCTGCGTGTCGATCCAAACGCGTGAGCGGTTGCTCTCGGGTTCGCGCGACCTGAGATCGAACGTCGCGAAGGGATCGATTCCGGGCGCGTTTTGTCCCGTGCGGTTTCGGCAAACGGCGGTGTGACGGATGCGTCACACCGCCGCTTTTTTGTGTGTGCCGGGCCGATCGTGCCGGCTCGCAGCGCCTGCGTGACGAACGATGGCCGGGGCGGCTCCGGACAAGGCGACGGGCGCCGTGGCGCCCGTCGTGAACCGCATTCGTCATCCGTGACGGGCCGTGCCCGTTCGTCGCGTCATTCGCCCTGTTCGGAACGCGCGTAGATGTCCCAGCTCGCCATGAACAGCGCGGCGACGAGCGGCCCGATCACGAAGCCATTGATTCCGAACAGCGCCATCCCGCCGAGCGTCGATATCAGCACGACCCAGTCGGGCATCTTGGTGTCCTTGCCGACGAGGATCGGGCGCAGCAGGTTGTCGACGAGGCCGATCACGCCGACGCAGAACGCGACGAGGATCACGCATTTCCAGATCGCGCCGATCGCGAGGAAGTAGAGCGCGGCGGGCACCCACACGAGGCTTGCACCGATTGCCGGCAGCAGCGACAGGAACGCCATCAGCGCGCCCCACAGCACGACGCCCTCGATCCCGAGGATCCAGAAGATCAGGCCGCCGAGCGCGCCTTGCACGAGCGCGACCGCGATGTTGCCTTTCACGGTCGCACGCACGACGGTCGTGAACTTCGCGAGCAGCAGGTTCTTGTGCTCTTCGTCGAGCGGCATCGCGCGGCGCACGCGCCGGCCGATCTCTCCGCCGTCGCGCAGCAGGAAGAACACCATATACAGCATCACGCCGAAGCTCACGACGAACTGGAACGTGTTCTGGCCGATGCTGAGCGCCTGGGTTGCCGCGAACTGGCTGATCTGCGCGGCGCCGTCGGTCAGCTTCTTCTGGATGCCGGGAATGTTGGTCAGCCCGTATTTCTGCAGCAGGTGCTGGATCGACGTCGGCAGCGCGTGAATGATGTCCTGGAAATACTGCGAATAGTTCGGCTGCGCGCTCTTCAGTTCCTGGTACACGTACGCGATTTCCTGCACGAGCGTGGCCGTGACGAACACGAGCGGCAGGATCACGATCAGGATGATCAGCGACATCGTGACGAGTGCGGCGAGGTTGCGACGCTTGCCGAGGCGTGCGGCGAGCCAGCGCTGCACCGGCTGGAACAGGATCGCGAGAATGGTGCCCCAGAAGACGGCGCCGGAGAACGGTGCGAGAATCCAGCACAGTCCGACGGTGACCGCGAACAGCAGGAAATAGAAGAATTTTTGGTGATCGTGTCCGCTATCCATGGATGGTTCGCGCAGATTGATGCCTGGTTTGATTGAATCTCGTTGCCCCGGGCGAGATCGACTCGCGAACGTCACGGAGTTCGCGGCGAAGCGCGCGGCGGGGCGGCCCGATCGCAGTATGCCCGCAAAGGTGTCGCCATCATAGCCGGGGCGCGCGGCGCACATGAAAACGCCGCGGCCGGAGCCGCGGCGCTGCCGGGAAGCGGAGACGCGGCGATGCCGCGCCGGTTCGTCAGATGTTGAGCCTGGTGACCTTGGTGCCGTTCACCGACAGGTCGCCCATCAGGCCCGCGTTGGTCAGCACCAGCACCTCGACCGGTGCGGTGGCCGTGTTGGAGTCGATCGCGCCGTTCGCGCCGACCTTCACGACCGCGACGGAGGCGTCGGCGCCGGCCGACCAGCCTTCGGACTTGCGGAACGAGTCGAGCGCATCCTGCGTCATGAACAGGAACACGATCGCCTTCGATTGCGCGCCGGCCTGCAGGCCGACCGACAGCGACGACGTGTTGTAGTAGCCGACGGTGCTGCCGCCGACGCGCAGCGCGCCGTTGCCGGACTGGCCGCCGACGATGAAGCCGGCCTGCAGCACGTTCGGGAACACGAGCACGCCGCGCGATTTCGCGACGAGCTCACGCGAGCCCGGCACCGTCGAATAGAGGCGCGACAGCGTCGCGTTCACGCTCGCGTCGATGGACTCGCGTTTCGACGCGCTGGTGGATGCGCTCTCGGGTTTGTCAGGTGTGGTGGTGCAGCCGGCAAGTGCGAGACTGCCGAGCATGACGGCGGCGGCAGCTTTCAGGGCGAGGGACTTCTGCATGGCGATTCTCCTTCGTTGTCGGGTTGATGACGGACGGGGCGCTCAGCGCTGCGGGCAGCCCCGTTCAACGGCGGGAAAGGAGCAGGCCGGCAACGAACGCGAGGCCCGCGACGACGCCAGCGGTCTGCCACGGGTTGTCGTGTACGGCTTGCGACACGCGTTCGGCCGAATCCCGCAGCCGGGCGGCTGCGGAGCCCGATGCGTAATCGAGCGTGCTGCGCGCTTCATCGAGCCGCGACTGCACGCGCTTGCGCAGCGCAGCGATGTCGCCGTCGCCATCGTTCTTCAGCAGATCTTCGAGTTCGTCGACGAGCCCGCGCAGATCGTCGGTCACGTCCGCATGCAGATCGCGGGCGGCCGATCGCGTCGTGCGTCCCACGCGCCGGCCGGTGCGACGGATGTCGGACAGGCCGCGGTCCAGCTTGTGTTCGATCGAGTCAGTGAGCGCCATGGTGTTTATCCTCCTTCGATTTGATTTACAGGCCAATTTGAAGATAAGACGAATCCCAGCAACTAGTGTGATTCACATCTTCCAATTGAGTTTCGAGACAAATTTTCAATTCGTCGGCGGGATGCCTCGAAAGCCCCGCCACACGGGGCGGAGCGGCGGTTGAAAAAAATTCGCGCTTCTGGCGAGGTGGCGTTGGGTCGCGTTTGCACGAAGTGAAAGTACGGTAAATATGGCGTTGCCCGAGTGGTCAGGTAAATAGTGCCATTGCATGCGTCGGCTTGATGCAATTGCACTAGTCGCCGGTTTTCAAGGGAGCACGGTTCGTGCCCGCGGCGGTTCACGCGCCGCCTTCCGCCAGTGCAAGGTCGATGACGATCGGATCGTGGTCCGACGAGCGATATGCATCGGGTGCGTAATACGCGGCCCGTTGCGCCGGCGTTTTGTAATCGGGTACGGCTTGCAACGCAGTCGGCTCATCGGCATTGATGTGCCATGCATGCACGGCCTTCACGCGCGCGGCGAGCGGCGCGGTGGCGAGCGCGTGGTCGAGGTTGCCGGCTTCGCCGCGGAAGACGTAGCTGTACCCGGCATTACCGAGAAAGCGGGCGACGAGGTTCGTGTAGCCGTGCGACTCGAGCACGCGTAGCGGATCTTCCTTCGCGTAGCTGTTCAGGTCGCCGATCAACAGGACGCCGTCTGCTGCGATGCCGGTCGGCGATGTGGCGAGCCAGTCGGCGATGCGTGCGGCTGCGCGCGTGCGCGTCGCGTTCCAGCAGCCCTGGCCGTCCTGCCGGTCGAGATCCGGGCCGGTCGCGTGCGGACAATTCTTCGACTTCAGGTGGTTGACCGCGACCGTGAACGCGAGTGTTCCGCCGATGCGCCGGAACGTCTGCGCGAGCGGCGGCCGGCCGCGGCCATCGATCGCGACGGTGGCGGCGTGTCCGACGGGTTCGATCGTCCGGCTGTCGTACAGCAACGCGACCGCGATCGCGTCCCGACCGAGCCGTGCCGTGCCGGGGTCGACCGCGCGCCAGCCGTCGCCGAGCCGGGCAGCGAGCCGCTGCACGGCGCTCGCGGGGCCATGACCGTTGTTCGCGACTTCCATCAGGCCGATCACGTCGGCGCGCAGCGCGCGCAACGCGGCGACGATCTTCGCTTCCTGGCGCGCGAATGCGGCGGGCGTCTTCGCGCCCCGATTGGCCGGATCGCCGAAGCGGCCGCCGCTGCCGTTGAAATAGTTGAATACGTTGAACGATACGACGCGCACGTCGGCCCGCGCATGCCGTGCCGGCGCATCGGCTCGCGGATTCGACGCGGCGTCGAAGACCGGTGCCGACGCCGGCACTGGCTGCAGCCGCCACGACCCGTAGCGTTTCTCGAGCACGCCTTCGATACCGCGCACCGTGTAGCCCGTGCGCAGCGTATTGGCGGCGCTCAGCGCGGGCGGCGGATAGCGGACGGTCACTGGCGTCACGCGACTCGAACCGTCGTCGAGCACGATGCGGTTGCGGGCATTGGCCGCCGCCTGCATCGCGGCTTCGGCCGGCAAGGCCACGTGGGTCGGGATCTGCAGACGGCCGTTGCTGAGCACGATGCTGCCGTAGCGGCCGAGCGAATAGGTGTCGCTGACCGTCAGCGTTTGCGCGAACCTCACCCGCATGCCTTCGTGCGCGGCAAACACCGACAGCGTGTCGACCGGTAGCGCGAGCGTTGCCGGGGTAACGGACTGCCCGCGCGCACAGACGGCCACGCGGCCCGACAGCGCGAGTTGCGTGCGGCCGTACTTCTGTTCGACTCTGCCGGTCAGATGGACGAGATCGCCGGGGTTGGCCCGCGCGTTCGGTGCGTAGACAAACATGCCTTCTGGGACGCCCGGCCGCTGCCGCCGCTGCGCGTCGGCCTGCTGGACGAAGAATCCGCCGAAGCCGTCGGCGCCGCCGAATTCCGCGGTGACGACCGCTTCGATCGACGCGGTTCGTCCGGCCAGCGGCGAACGGCCGCTGCGGTGCCGGATGTCGGCGATCGCCGTGGTTGCGCCGCCGCAGCCGGCGCTGATCGGCGGCGCGGCGGTGGCGGGCAGGGCGGCACAGACGAGCGATGCGGCGAGCACGAGCGACGGCGGCAGGCGTGACATGGAGCGGTCCCGGGAAGAAAATTCGAAGGTTCGGGAAAGCATGTTGACGGCAAAATGGCGTGCCGCGATCGAAATGGCCGTTCGGCCAGTGCCGGATGGCCAACGATGCCGGCGGGGCCGGCCGCGGCTGTTACGCTCTGCACCTGACCTGCCGTTGCGCATCGCTTCTGCATGCATTCCGGACGCTTCCGTGCACGGCCTCACCAGGAGATCTTCATGGCCTACATGCTGTTGATTGTCGAACCGACCGGCCAGCGCGCCGAGCGCACGCTCGAGGACGGGCAGGCGCTGTATGCGCGGATGGTCGATTTCGCCGAGACGCTGAAAGCGCGCGGCGTGCTGCGCGGCGTCGAGTCGCTGGAGCGCTCCGAGCGCGCGACCCGTGTGCAGGTTCGCGACGGCGAGACGCGCCTCGTCGATGGCCCGTTTGCCGAAGCGAAGGAGATGGTCGGCGGCTTCTTCCTCGTCGACGTCGATACGCGCGACGAAGCGATCGAGATTGCGCGCCAGTGCCCGGCCGCGCAATGGTGCACGGTCGAAGTGCGTGCGGTTCGTCCGTGCTTTCTGTGACGGCCGTTTCCCGGTGTTTACCCTGATTCGCCATGTGGAAGGTCGATCCCTCAGCCTGCCGCCCGTCGTCAGGATAAGGCGCCGATGAACGGACGCCTCTTTCCACCGACTCCACCGACGACAGGGAGTGAACGATGCGATTCATGATCATGATCCGGGCGAACGCCGTCAGCGAATCCGACGCATTGCCGGACAACCGGCTGGTCGAGGCCATGACGGTCTATCACGAGGAACTCGCCAAGGCAGGCGTGCTGCTCGATGCGAACGGCCTGCGGCCGAGCGCGCGCGGCTGGCGCGTGCGGTACACCGGCGGCAAGGGTACGGTAGTCGATGGCCCGTTCGCGGAGACGAAGGAACTGATTGCCGGCTACACGCTGATCCAGGTGCGTTCACGCGACGAGGCGCTCGAATGGACGCGCCGGTTCCCCGCGCCGTTCGGCGCGGAGATGGACTGCGAGATCGAGGTGCGCCCGCTGTTCGAACTCGACGACCTCACGCCCGGCGACGCGGTCGAGCGGTTCCGCGAACTCCATGTCGGCCGCCCTGGCGCCTGATGTCCGCCTGACCACACCCTCACCCGGAGCACCCGACATGCACGAGATGGTCTTCATCAACCTGCCCGTGGCCGACCTGCCGCGCTCGAAGGCGTTCTATCAGGCGCTCGGCTTCGAGGTCGTACCGGCCTATACCAACGATCAGGCCGCCTGCCTGAAGATCAGCGACACGATCTTCGCGATGCTGCTCGTGCGGCCGTTCTTCCAGACCTTCACCGACAAGACGATCGTCGATCCGGCGACGCACGTGCAGGTGTTGTCGTGCCTGTCGTGCGAAAGCCCTGCCGAAGTCGACGAAGTCGTCGCGAAGGCATGTGCAGCCGGCGGCACCACGCCGCGTCCGCCGATGGAATACCCGGGCATGTACGGCCACAGCTTCGCCGATCCGGACGGCCACGCATGGGAACTGATGTACGTGGCGCAGGACGCGGCCGGGCAGGGGCCGGCATCGTGATGCGCGAGGCGACCCATCGTGCGATCGAAGCGGTCTGGCGCATCGAGGCGCCGAAGATCATCGCGCGCGCGGCACGCGTGGTGCGCGACGTCGGCGTGGCCGAGGAGCTTGCGCAGGACACGCTCGTCGCGGCGCTCGAGCACTGGCCCGTCGACGGCGTGCCCGACAACCCGGCCGCATGGCTGATGACGGCCGTGAAACGCCGCGCGCTCGACCGGGTCCGGCAGGAGTCGCTACATGCGGCGAAGCGCGACCAGCTTGGCCGTGAAATGGACGCGCTCGAAGCGCACGTCGTCCCCGACATCGCGGATGCGCTCGCCGATGCGCGCGACGACGACATCGGCGACGACCTGCTGCGGCTCATCTTTACGTCATGCCATCCGGTGCTGTCGACCGACGCGCGCGTCGCGCTGACGTTGCGGCTGCTCGGCGGGCTGACCACGGGCGAGATCGCGCGCGCGTTCCTCTCGCCCGAGCCGACGATCGCGCAGCGCATCGTGCGCGCGAAGCGCACGCTCGCGGCGGCGCGCGTGCCGTTCGAAGTGCCCTCCGCCGACGCGCGGCCCGCACGGCTCGCGTCGGTGCTCGAAGTGATCTACCTGATATTCAACGAAGGCCATGCGGCGACTGCGGGCGACGACTGGACACGCCCGGCGCTGTGCGACGAGGCGTTGCGCCTCGGCCGCGTGCTGGCCGGGCTCGCGCCGGACGAAAGCGAAGTGCTCGGGCTCGTCGCGCTGATGGAACTGCAGGCGTCGCGCATGCATGCGCGCACCGATGCGCAGGGGCGGCCGGTGCTGCTGCTCGACCAGGACCGCGGCCGCTGGGATCCGCTACTGATCCGGCGCGGCCTCGCGGCACTCGAGCAGGCGACGAAACTCGGCGGCCTGCGCGGGCCGTATGCGCTGCAGGCCGCGCTCGCGGCCTGCCATGCGCGTGCGCGGCACGCGTCGGATACCGACTGGGCGCAGATCGTCGCGCTGTACGACGCACTGGCCGAAGTCGCGCCTTCGCCGGTCGTCGAACTCAATCGCGCGGTGGCGGTAGGGATGGCGTTCGGGCCGGCCGCGGCGCTCGAACTCGTCGACGTGCTGCGCGACGATCCCGCACTCGCGCGCTATCACTGGCTGCCGAGCGTGCGCGGCGACCTGCTCGCGAAGCTCGGCCGGGCGGACGAGGCGAAGGTCGAATTCCGGCGCGCGGCGGAATTGACCCGTAACGAGCGCGAAAGGGAATTGCTGCTCAAGCGCGCGACGGATGCGTGATGCGTGATGTCGTCCCGACCACACCGCAGGCCGTGTCGCGCGGAGCCGGCCGGGCCCCGGCCACCAATCGGCCAGTCGCCGGGCGCTCGCCGAGCGCCATTCCGGCCCGCGCATTCCGTATCGTCCCCGGATTCCCGCTGGCCGCCCGCTATCGGTTGCATTGAAAAAGCCTATTGGGGGATGCGAACGCGAGCGCCTAGATTAAAGAGCACGATGCGTGCGCGCTTCGCACATGCATCGTTCCCCACATACATCATCGGCCCGGCTTCGCATGCGGCCGCGCCGACTCGAACGGAGGCGCAAATGGCTCAACTCAAGGGCAGCAAAACCGAAGAGAATCTGAAGGCCGCATTCGCGGGCGAGTCGCAGGCGAACCGGCGCTATCTGTATTTCGCTTCGAAGGCCGACGTCGAAGGCCAGAACGACGTCGCCGCGCTGTTCCGCTCGACTGCCGAAGGCGAAACCGGCCATGCGCATGGTCACCTCGAATATCTGGAAGCCGTTGGCGATCCGGCCACGGGTTTGCCGTTCGGCTCGTCGCGGCAGAATCTCGAATCGGCGATCGCCGGCGAGACGCACGAATACACCGACATGTATCCAGGCATGGCGAAAGCCGCGCGCGACGAAGGTTTCGACGAAATCGCGAACTGGTTCGAGACGCTCGCGAAAGCCGAGCGCAGCCACGCGAACCGCTATACGAAGGCGCTGGACGGTCTCGTCGACTGACGCGAGCCCATGCAAGGCCGCACGGCCCGCCGCGGCATGGCGCGCGGCTGGCCGTGCGTTGATCGCTGTCCGCATCGCGCGGCCGGCGCGCCCGCGCGATGCGCGCCATGCTGGAGCGCCCCATGCCCCACAAGGAAGGCAGTCTCGAAGCCCCGACCCGGCATCCGCTCGACTGGCAGTCCGACGCGTTTTACGACCAGGCCGCGATCGATGCGGAAATGACGCGCGTATTCGACATCTGCGCCGGATGCCGGCGCTGCGTGTCGCTGTGCGGCGCATTCCCCACGCTGTTCGACCTCGTCGACGACACGCCGATGGGCGACGTCGAGGAAGTGTCGAAGGACGCGTTCGGCAAGGTCGTCGATCAGTGCTATCTGTGCGACCTCTGCTACATGACGAAGTGTCCGTACGTGCCGCCGCACGCATGGAACGTCGACTTCCCGCACCTGATGCTGCGCGCGAAGGCCGCGCGCTACCAGCGCGGCGAAGCGACGCTGCGCGACAAGGTGCTGTCGAATACCGACGCGCTGGGCCATCTCGCGGGCATTCCGGTCGTCACGCAGACGGTGAACGCGGTGAATCGTACGCGTCCCGCGCGCCACGCACTCGAAGCGGCGCTCGGCGTCGATCGCAACGCATGGCTGCCCGAGTTCGCGCCGCGCAAGTTCCGGCGCGCCGCGAAACGTTCGGACGGCCTGCCGGTGCGCGACGGCGAGCGCACGCCCGGCAAGGTGGCGATCTACGCGACGTGCTACGTGAACTTCAACGAGCCGGGCATCGGTCACGACCTGCTCGCGATCCTTGCGCACAACGAGATTCCGTACGAGCTCGTCACGCGCGAGGCGTGCTGCGGGATGCCGCTGCTCGAGCAGGGCAACCTCGCGGGCGTTGCCGCGAAGAAGGCCGTGAACCTGCCGGTGCTGGAGCGCTATGCGCGCGAAGGCTATGCGCTGATCGGCGCGATCCCGAGCTGCGTGCTGATGTACAAGAGCGAACTGCCGCTGATGTTCCCCGGCGACGAAGCCGTGCGCGCGGTGGCCGACGCATTCTGGGATCCGTTCGAATACATGATCGCGCGGCACCGCGACGGTCTGTTGAAGACCGATTTCAAGAACGGCCTCGGCACGGTGTCGTATCACGTGCCGTGTCACGCGCGCGTGCAGAACATCGGCCGCAAGACGGCCGACACGCTGTCGCTCGTGCCCGGCACGCGCGTCAACGTCGTCGAGCGCTGTTCGGGGCACGCGGGCACGTTCGGCGTGAAGAAGGCATTCCATGCGGACGCGATGCGCATCGGCGCGCCCGTGTTCAAGGCGATGGCCGAGCCGAAACCGGATGTCGTGTCGTCGGACTGCGCGCTCGCCGGCCATCACATCGAGCAGGGCATCGACGAGCACGGGCTGCCGGCCGCGCCGCTCGCGCATCCGCTGACGCTGTTGCGCCGCGCGTACGGCATCTGAATCGATCGCGCCGTGAAGACATCGACGACATTCGAGGACATCCCATGACGCTGACCCGCGACTCGCTGCTGACGCTCGAAGCGTACGCGAAGATCCGCAAGGCCGAACACGCGCGGCTCGTCGCGTACAAGCGCCGCCGCGCGGTGGCGCTCGGCAACCATCTGCGCTTCCTGTTCGAGGACGAGACCACGATCCGCTATCAGATCCAGGAGATGCTGCACATCGAGAAGATCTTCGACGAAGCGGGCATCGACGGCGAGCTGGAAGCCTATCTGCCGCTCGTGCCCGACGGCACCAACCTGAAGGCGACGCTGCAGATCGAATACGAGCACGAGGCCGAACGGCGCGCGGCGCTCGCGCGGCTGATCGGTGTCGAGGATCGCGTGTACCTGCGCGTCGACGGGCATCCGGATGTTTATGCGATCGCCGACGAGGATCTCGATCGCGACAACGCGGAGAAAACGTCGGCCGTTCATTTCGTGCGCTTCCAACTGAGCGGACCCGTGCGCGCGGCGCTCAAGGACGGCGCGGCGCTGTCTATCGGCTGCGACCATCCGGCCTATTCGGTGCCGCCGCAACGCATCGATGCGGACGTAAGCGCATCGCTCGTCGCAGATCTGCGCTGACGCGCGGTTGCCCGCCGCTGTCGCCGAGGATGTAACGAACCTGCCCGGACTCGCCTGCCGGGAGCAATGCGCGTTGCCTGCTTCGGCGCTTTCATCATCCGCAGAGAAACAATAAAAAGATTGTGCACGGAGATAATTCAGTTGAGCCGTATTCGAACGATTTACCGATCCGTGAATATCTTGTTACGGAATTTTCCCTGATTTACCGAATTTTGGAAGCAATGCAGCCGAGTGTTGCCGGAGAGGGACGGAACATCGGTTGAAGCCTGTTGTAAGGACTTCGGGTATCCCCGGCAAAGCCATGCCAGACGGGGCTTTCCAGCCATGGGAATAACGATCGCGTAAAAAAATTCAAGCGTAAATAGATTGCGCATCCATGGCAGGTTGTTTCAGTAAGTAACATTAAGTCATTGTCATATTGAGATAAACCCTGAGGGTGGTATGCTTCGTGCACAAAAATTCCCACATTGGAGTGAGACCGTGATTTGTGCGCCATTGCCGGGAATGGCGGCACCGTGAAAGTGCGGTGCCGCGCCGGCATGCACAACATTCGGATAACCATAATGTGCAACCGGGCCGCCCCGTGACGCGATGCGTGACGACGGCGCCGCCAATCGCAGCCCCGGCCTGGCTGCGTGGAGAGATCTACTATGTTCTTCGATGAGCTTAACGATGAAGAGTGGTTTCGTCTTTCAACGCTGATCGCCGATGAACCCATCCGGCTGAACCGTCGCGGCCGTCCGCGAGCCGAGCCGCGCGTCGTTGCCAACGCCGTCCTCTGGATCCTGACGACCGGTGAAGCCTGGTCCAAACTGCCCGGGCGTTATCCGTCCGGGCCGACGTGCCGCCGCCGCTACGAAGAGTGGCTCGCGAACGGTACGCTGCTGCAGATGATCGACCTGCTGACCCAGTTCAGCGGGCGCACGTTCGCGTACGTTCCGCCGCCGCCTGTGCCGGTCGCGCCGGCGTGCCGTGCGGAGCCCGTGCCCGATAACGATCGGCTGCGCGGCGTGTTCTGGCAAAACCCCGAGTCGTGGCAACTGCCGGTCGCGCAGGCGAGTGCGTGGGACGGCGAAGGGGCGGCGCTCGCCGCGATGTCGAGCGACGACGCGGCCGTGTCGTCCGATGCGTCGTTCTCGGTGCCGGGCGCAGCGCCCGCCGGGCTGCGCCGCGGGCGTCCGACCGCGGCGAGCTTCGCCGCGGCCGAACCGCAAGTCGACGAATATCGCGGCTATACGATCTGCGGTCTGGCGCAGCCGGTGCAGAACCTGATGTATCGCGCCTGGGCCGAGATCATGCAGGACGACCGGCGCGTCGAGCGCTCGGGCTTGATCGGTCCGCGCTTTACCGATGCCGACGAAGCGGAGCAGTACGCGCTCGACTGGGCGCGCCAGTGGATCGATCGCCATGGTGCGGGCGACGAGCCGGCGCACGCGCCGCAAAGCGAGGTGCTGGCCGGCCTGTCCGTGCTGGCGCGGGCGGAGTCGGACATCAAGCGCTTCATCGCCGAGCGTCACGCGGGTGCGCTGTCCGAGAGCCGTAACGATCCCGTACAGCCGGATCGCCGCGAGTATGCGTACCGCGTAGGTTGATCGTCATTCGAACGGAAGCGCGCGGGCCGTCGTGTGCCACGATGCCCGCGCGATCTCCCGGTTGTCTTCCCGTTTCTCCGTCATGCCGGGCGCGCCGTCGATGCGGCGTGCCCGGCATGCATTGCTGCGTCATTCGCGGCCGTAGGTATCGTCGAAGCGGACGATATCGTCCTCGCCGAGATACGCGCCCGACTGCACCTCGATCAGTTCGAGCGGCATCTTGCCCGGGTTCTCGAGACGGTGCGACACGCCGAGCGGGATGTACGTCGATTCGTTTTCGGACAGCAGGAACGTTTCTTCGCCACGTGTGATGCGCGCGGTGCCGCGCACGACGATCCAGTGTTCGGCGCGGTGGTGGTGCATCTGCAGCGACAGGCGCGCACCCGGCTTCACGACGATGCGTTTCACCTGGAAGCGTTCGCCCATGTCGACCGAATCGTAATGACCCCACGGGCGATGCACCTTGCGGTGGTCGGTGGCCTCCGTACCGCGCACGGCCTTGATGCGACCGACGATCTTCTTCACGTCCTGCACGCGGGACTTGTCGGCGACGAGCACGGCGTCGGGCGTTTCGACGACGACGAGGTTCTGCGTGCCGACGCACGCGACGAGCCGGCTTTCCGAATGCGCGAAGGTCGACTCGGCGTTTTCGAACAGCACGTTGCCGCGGCCGACGTTTTCGGCGTCGTCCTTCGGCAGGATTTGCCAGATCGCGTCCCACGAACCGACGTCCGACCAGCCGGCATCGAGCGGCACGACGACGCTTTCGCACAGCAGCGGCTGGTTCGCGAGCGGCTCCATCACCGCGTAGTCGATCGAGTTCGACGGCGATGCGGCGAAGGCGTCGCGATCGACGCGGAAGAAGTCGCCGTCCTGCTTGCCCTGCGCGACGGCGCGCTCACAGGCTGCGTAGATGGCGGGTTCGAGCTGGCGGATCGAGTTCAGCCAGAC
The DNA here is from genome assembly GCF_021483755.1 of Burkholderia sp. WTPI3. Lineage (NCBI taxonomy): Bacteria > Pseudomonadati > Pseudomonadota > Betaproteobacteria > Burkholderiales > Burkholderiaceae > Burkholderia > Burkholderia sp. WTPI3. The sequence continues at coordinate 13,338 of NZ_JAGIXF010000079.1, forward strand.
CGATGCGCGCACGATGAAGATCCCGCTGTTCCACCAGTATTCGCCGGATGCGACGTACTGCTGAGCAAGTTCGAGATGCGGTTTCTCGACGAAGCGATCCAGGCGGCGCACGTCGAGGTCGCCCGTCGCGGTATCGCGAAGTGGCGCGCCGACGCGGATGTAGCCGTAGCCCGTTTCCGCGCGGGCAGGCACGATGCCCATCGTCGCGATCCTGCCCTGGGCCGCACAGTGCACGCCGGCCGCGACGGCCGCGTGAAAGCGCGGCAGGTCGGCCACCGCGTGGTCGGCCGGCATTACGGTCATCACGGCGTCGCCGCGGGTCGCGACGATCCGCAGCGCGGCGAGCGTCAGTGCGGGCGCGGTGTCGCGGCCGAGCGGCTCGAGCATGATCGACGCGGACTTGCCGGCGACGCGCAGTTGTTCCGCGGTCGTGAAGCGGTGATCCTCGCCGCACACGACCAGCACGTCGTCGTTCAGCGGATGGCCGGTCTCGAGATCGTCGAGGCGCAGCGCGGTGGATTGCAGTAGCGAACGATCGCCGAGCAGGCCGATCAGCTGTTTCGGATAGTGTTCGCGCGACATCGGCCACAGACGCGTGCCCGAACCGCCGGCAAGGATCACCGGCTGCACCGCGACGCGCGTACCGGCGTCGCTCGCGGCGGAAGAAGAATGGCGCGTATCGGCTACCACGGCCGGAGCAATCATGATGACACTCTCCTCGATTGAAGTCAGGCCTGTTTGTAGCATGAAGTAAATCGACAATAAAACCGAGGTCGTTGCGCGATATTCGCGGAATACCTATCCGGGAAAATTTTCCGCGATAGCGTCGGATGCAAATAAAAAAATAAAAAATAATTCGGCGAGGTATCTGGGGACGCCAGCCAGCAAAGGGTTAGCGGAAACCGTAAAGATTTCGAAAAATTCCTGATTCACGTTCGATTCGGGAAAACCTGCCGATTTAATTCCAGAATATCGCGGCAAGAATTTCCGATTATTTTTCGAAATACTTGTGCGCTTGAGAGCGGATTTTCTTGCCGCTTCAATAGCGTCATGCAACGTTTGAATCGAATGTGCGGCACGGGCTGCACAAGGAGCTGTTCGGCAAACGCCTGTTCAGAGAGGAAGCAGACATGTTGAGCGTGCTGGCGAGAGTCATCGATATCGCGATGGTCGTGACGGGGGCAGTGCTCGCCGCCGCGCTGCACGGCGGCAGCGTCTGGTTCAACGACCTGCAGCGCACGATGGTGCTGTTCGACTGCCTGCTCGTCGTCGTGTGCTTTCCGGCATTCGGCATCTACCAGTCGTGGCGCGGCAAGCGTCTGGTCGGGCTGATGGGCCGCGTCGCGTTCGCTTGGCTGGTGGTCGAGCTGGCCGGCATCCTGATGAGTTTCAGCTTTCACCAGTCGGGCGAGCTGTCGCGGTTGTGGCTCGGTTACTGGGCCGTCACGACGATGACGCTGCTGGCCGGTTCGAAAGCATGCGTGCATGCGGTGCTGCGCCGGTTGCGTCGCGGCGGCTACAACCTGAAGGCGGTCGCGATCGTCGGCGGCACGCCGGCGGCGCGGCGGCTGATCGCGCAAATGCGGGCGCGGCCGGAAGCGGGCTTCAACCCGGTGTGCGTCTACGACGAAAGCGCGGCGGCTGGGGATGTGGCGCTCGACGACGTGCGCATCGAGCGGCAGTTCGAATCGCTGGTATGGCTCGTGCGCAGCCGCGCGATCCGCGAGCTGTGGCTCACGCTGCCGATCGCGGAAGAGCGCCGGATGCACCAGATCGTGACGGTGTTTCGCCACGACTTCGTGAACATCCGCTTCATTCCGGACGTGCGTAGCCTGTCGTTCTTCAACCAGGAAGTGGTTGAGTTGCTCGGCGTACCGGCGATCAACCTGGCCGCGTCGCCGATTACCGACGTGCGGATCCTGCCGAAGTTCGTGTTCGACCGGCTGTTCGCGCTGGCGGCGCTCACGATGCTGGCGCCGGCGATGCTGCTGATCGCGTGCCTGATCAAGCTGACGTCGCGCGGGCCGGTGTTCTTCCGCCAGAAGCGCAAGGGCATCGACGGGCACGAGTTCGAGATCTACAAGTTCCGCTCGATGAAGGTGCACCAGGAAGCGGCCGGGCAGGTCACGCAGGCGACCAGGAACGACACGCGCGTGACGCCGGTCGGCCGGTTCCTGCGCCGCACGAGCCTCGATGAACTGCCGCAGTTCATCAACGTGCTGAAGGGCGAGATGTCGGTCGTCGGCCCGCGGCCGCATGCGCTCGCGCATGACGACATCTACAAGGATCTGGTCAAGGGCTACATGTTCCGCTACCGGATCAAGCCGGGCATCACCGGGTGGGCGCAGATCAACGGCTTTCGCGGCGAGACCGACCAGATCGAGAAGATGATGGGCCGCGTGAAGCTCGACCTGTACTACATGCAGAACTGGTCGTTCTGGCTCGACATCAAGATCGTCGTGCTGACGCTATGGAAAGGCTTCACCGGCGGCAACGCTTACTGAGTCGGGCGCTCCCGGATCCGTCGCGTCGCCGCCAGGCCACGCGACGGACAGTCCCCCGGGAATCCGGCTTACGAATTTCGAATCATCGGTCAAGAGGTCCGACACATCATGAATCTGACTATCATCGGCAGCGGTTACGTAGGTCTCGTCACCGGCGCCTGTCTCGCCGACATCGGGCACGACGTGTTCTGTCTCGACGTCGACCAGGCGAAGATCGACGTCCTGAACGACGGCGGCGTACCGATCCACGAGCCGGGCCTCAAGGAAGTCATCGCGCGCAACCGCGCGGCGGGCCGCCTGCGTTTCTCGACCGATGTCGAGGCCGCGGTCGCGCACGGCGACGTGCAGTTCATCGCGGTCGGCACGCCGCCCGACGAGGACGGCTCGGCCGACCTGCAGTACGTGCTCGCGGCGGCGCGCAACATCGGCCGCACCATGGAGGGCTTCAAGGTGATCGTCGACAAGTCGACGGTGCCGGTCGGCACGGCCGAGCGTGTGCGCGCGGCGGTCGCCGACGAACTTGCGAAGCGCGGCGAAGGCGACCAGATGTTTTCCGTCGTGTCGAATCCGGAATTCCTGAAGGAGGGCGCGGCGGTCGACGATTTCACGCGGCCGGACCGTATCGTGATCGGCTGCGACGACGACGTGCCGGGCGAGCGCGCGCGCGAACTGATGAAGAAGCTGTACGCGCCGTTCAACCGCAACCACGAACGCACGCTGTACATGGACGTGCGCTCGGCCGAATTCACGAAGTACGCGGCCAACGCGATGCTCGCGACGCGCATCTCGTTCATGAACGAGCTTGCTAACCTCGCCGATCGCTTCGGCGCCGACATCGAGGCCGTGCGCCGCGGGATCGGCTCCGATCCGCGCATCGGCTATCACTTCCTCTATGCGGGTTGCGGCTATGGCGGCTCGTGTTTCCCGAAGGACGTCGAGGCGCTGATCCGCACCGCGGACGAGCACGGCCAGGCGCTGCAGATCCTGCAGGCCGTGTCGGCCGTCAATGCGAATCAGAAGCGCGTGCTGGCCGACAAGATCGTCGCGCGCTTCGGCGAGGACCTGACGGGCCGCGCGTTCGGCATCTGGGGCCTTGCGTTCAAGCCGAACACCGACGACATGCGCGAGGCGCCGAGCCGCGAGCTGATCGCCGAGCTGCTGTCGCGCGGCGCGCGTATCGCCGCCTACGACCCGGTTGCGCAGCGGGAAGCGCGCCGCGTGCTCGCGCTCGATCTCGCGGATCACCCGGGCTGGCTCGAGCGCCTGACCTTCGTCGACGACGAGGCGCAGGCCGCGCACGATGCCGACGCGCTCGTGATCGTCACCGAATGGAAGGCATTCAAGAGCCCCGATTTCGTCGCGCTCGGCCGGCAGTGGAAGTCGCCGGTGATCTTCGACGGACGCAACCTGTACGAGCCGGAGACGATGACCGAGCAGGGCATCGAATACCACCCGATCGGCCGGCCCGGCTCGCGCCAGGCCGTCGCCGCCCGCGTGCCGGGCGCCGTGCGCGCGAACGCGTAACCGGCGCGTCACCGTCACCCGTCACCCGAATCGAGACGCCATGTTCCGGAACATCCTGATCGTCTGTCACGCGAACGTCTGCCGCAGCCCGGCAGCGGAAATGCTGTTCAAGTCGCATGCGGCGTCGCGCGGCGGCCCGCGCGCGACGTTCCACTCGGCCGGCGTCCGTGCGAACGACGGCGACGGCATCGATCCGGTGATGCGGCAATTGCTTGCCGAGCGCGGCGTCGATGCGACGACGCACCGCTCGCGGCGCCTGTCGCGCCGGATCGTGCGCGACGCCGACCTGATTCTCGTCAGCGAGCGCGAGCAGATCAAGGCCGTCGAATCGGTCGATCCGTTCGCGCGCGGCAAGGTCCACCTGCTGGGCAAGTGGGAGGACGCCGAAATCGCGGATCCGCACGGCGGCCCCGAGGCCGACTATCGCGAGAGCTACTCATTGATCGAACGCCTGGTTCAAGGATGGCTGCAAAAACTATGCTGAAACGTCCCATGCGCCCGCTGGCGCTCGCCGTCGCAATGACGACATTCCTGTCGGCCTGCGCGACCGCGCCCGGCAACTATCTCGACTCGTCGAACCTGCAGGACGAAGGCCGGCAAGGTCAGGCCGAAACCTATCCGGTTCATTACATCGACGCGAAGCTGGTGATGGATCAGCTGCAGAAGCAGCAGGTCGAGCACCCGCTGCCACCCAGCCGCTATACGGATCCGTCGCAGTACGTATACCGCGTCGGCCCGCAGGACATCCTCGGCGTCACGGTGTGGGATCACCCCGAGCTGACGACGCCGCAGGGCCAGTCGTTCTCGAGCGGCGGCAACACAACGCAGTCGGTCGCCGGCGCGCTGCAGCAGCCGTATACGACCGCGCTGCCGGGTCAGGCCGATCCGTACGGCCAGACGGTCGCCGCCGACGGCACGATCTTCTTCCCGTTCGTCGGCCGGATTCGCGTGGCGGGCAAGACGGTCGCGCAGATCCGCGACCAGATGGCATCGACCCTCGCGCGCTACGTGAAGAATCCGCAGCTCGACGTGCGCGTGCTGTCGTTCCGCAGCCAGAAGGTACAGGTGACGGGCGAGGTGAAGCAGCCGGGCCCGCTCGCGGTGAGCGACGTGCCTCTGACGCTCGTCGACGCGATCTCCCGCTCGGGCGGCTCGACCGGCGATGCCGACCTGCAGCGCGTGCGACTGACGCGCGACGGCAAGCTATACACGCTCGACGCGAACGGCGTGCTCGATCGCGGCGAAGTGAAGCAGAACGTGATGCTGCAGCCGGGCGACATCGTCAACGTGCCGGACCGCAGCGACAGCCGCGTGTTCATCATGGGCGAGGTCAAGACGCCGGTCACCGTGCCGATGCTCAAGGGCAAGCTGACCATCGCCGACGCGCTGACCGCGGGCGGCGGCATCCTCGACACCGATGCGAATCCGCGCAAGATCTACGTGATGCGCGGCATGCGTGACAACCCGACGAAGCCGGAAGTCTTCCGTCTCGATATGACGCAGCCGGACGCGCTGATGTTGTCGAGCCGCTTCCCGCTGCAGCCGCTCGACGTCGTCTACGTCAGCACGGCAAGCTCGGTGCAGTTCAACCGCGTGCTGCAGCAGGTGCTGCCGACGATCCAGACGATCTTCTACATGCGGCAAATCACGCGCTGATAGCCCGCCGGGGCGGCGCCTGCCCTCCGGCACCACTCAAGCGGGAACGAATGGTGAACACGCAAGCGAAACACTCCTACGCGGATCTGACCGCGAAAACCGAGGAAGAGGACGTCGTCCTCGGCCAGTTGCTCCAGGTGATCATGGACGACATCTGGTTGCTGCTCGGCATCGCGGTGACGGTCATCGCGCTCGCCGGCCTTTACTGTTACGTCGCGAAGCCGGTGTACCAGGCCGACGTGCACGTGCGGGTCGAGGGCAATGACAACACGACGCAGGCGCTCACGCAGACGCAGACGGGCGCGATGATCAACAGCGGTCCGCAGCAGGCGCCGACCGATGCGGAAATCGAGATCATCAAGAGCCGCGGCGTCGTCGCGCCGGTCGTCGATCAGTTCAAGCTGAACTTCTCGGTCGTGCCGAAGACGATTCCGCTGCTCGGCAGCCTCGCCGCGCGCATGGCGACGCCGGGCGACCCGGCGCGGCCGTGGCTCGGCCTGAAGTCCTACGCGTGGGGCGGCGAAGTGGCCGACATCGACACGATCAACGTCGTGCCGGCGCTCGAAGGTAAGAAGCTGACGCTGACGGCCGGCCCGAACGGCACCTATACGCTGGTGGACGAAAACGGCAACCGGCTGCTGTCGGGCCGCGCCGGCGAATCGGAGCAGGGCGGCGGCGTGACGCTGCTGGTGCAGAAGCTGGTCGCGCGTCCGGGCACGCAGTTCACGGTGGTCCGCTACAACGATCTCGACGCGATCACCGGTTTCCAGTCCGGCATCCAGGTGACCGAGCAGGGCAAGCAGACGGGCGTCGTGCAGATCTCGCTCGAAGGCAAGGATCCGGACCAGACCGCCGCGATCGCGAACGCGCTCGCGCAGTCGTACCTGAACCAGCACGTGATCGCGAAGCAGGCCGAAGCGACCAAGATGCTCGACTTCCTGAAGAGCGAGGAGCCGCGTCTGAAGACCGACCTCGAGCGGGCGGAAGCCGCGCTCACGGAGTATCAGCGCACGTCCGGCTCGATCAACGCGAGCGACGAGGCGAAGGTCTATCTCGAAGGCAGCGTGCAGTACGAACAGCAGATCGCCGCGCAGCGCCTGCAGCTCGCATCGCTCGCGCAGCGCTTCACCGATTCGCACCCGATGGTGATCGCAGCGAAGCAGCAGCTCGCGGAACTGCAGGCCGAGAAGGACAAGTTCAGCAACCGCTTCCGCAGCCTGCCGGCGACCGAGGTGAAGGCCGTCCAGCTCCAGCGCGACGCGAAGGTTGCCGAGGACATCTACGTGCTGCTGCTGAACCGCGTGCAGGAACTGTCGGTGCAGAAGGCCGGAACGGGCGGCAACATCCACCTCGTCGATTCGGCGCTGCGTCCGGGCGATCCGGTCAAGCCGAAGAAGGTGCTGATCCTGTCGGCCGCCGTGTTCCTCGGGCTGATCCTCGGCACAGGCGTCGTGTTCCTGCGCCGCAACCTGTTCCAGGGCATCGAGGATCCGGACCGCGTCGAGCGCACGTTCAACCTGCCGATGTACGGGCTCGTGCCGCAAAGCGCCGAGCAGGTGAAGCTCGACACCGCGGCCGGGAAGGCCGGCGGCCGTGCGCGGCCGATCCTCGCGAGCCTGCGTCCGAAGGACCTGAGCGTCGAGAGCATGCGCAGCCTGCGCACCGCGATGCAGTTCGCGATGATGGATGCGAAGAACCGCGTGATCGTGCTGACCGGCCCGACGCCGGGCATCGGCAAGAGCTTCCTGACGGTCAACCTCGCGGTGCTGCTCGCGCATTCGGGCAAGCGCGTGTTGCTGATCGACGCCGACATGCGCCGCGGGATGCTCGACCGCTACTTCGGCCTTACCGCGCAGCCGGGCCTGTCCGAGCTGCTGAGCGACCAGTCGCCGCTCGAGGAGGCGGTCCGCGAGACGCCGGTGCAGGGCCTGTCGTTCATCGCGGCCGGCACGCGCCCGCCGAACCCGTCGGAGCTGCTGATGTCGACGCGCCTGCCGCAATACCTCGAAGGGCTCGGCAAGCGCTACGACATCGTGCTGATCGATTCGCCGCCGGTACTGGCCGTGACCGACGCGACCATCATCGGCCGCATGGCGGGCGCGACGTTCCTCGTGCTGCGCTCGGGCATGCACACCGAAGGCGAGATCGCCGACGCGATCAAGCGCTTGCGTACCGCGGGCGTCGATCTGGAAGGCGGGATCTTCAACGGCGTGCCGCCGAAAGCGCGCGGCTACGGCCGTGGCTATGCGGCCGTGCACGAATACCTCAGCGCGTGAGCGTATTGCGCGCAACCGGGCCGGCGCGAACGGCGCCCGCCCGGCCGACTGGAGAACCCCAAATGAAGATTTCCGTGCTCGTTCCGACCTACCGGCGCCCCGCCGACCTCGCGCGCTGCCTGCTGGCGCTGCAGCGCCAGCAGCGGCTGCCCGACGAGGTGATCGTCGTCGCGCGCCCGGAGGACGACGCCACGCACGAGCGCCTCGCCGATCCGTCGGTCGGCGGCGCGCTGCCGCTGCGCATCGTGCCGGTCGACGTGCCCGGGCAGGTCGCCGCCCTGAACCAGGGGCTCGACTCGGCGAACGGCGACGTCGTCGCGATCACCGACGACGACGCGGCGCCGCGCGCCGACTGGCTCGCGCGCGTCGAAGCGGTATTCCAGGCCGATCCGCGCGTCGGTGCGGTCGGCGGACGCGACTGGGTTCACGAGAAAGGTCGCGTGCTCGACGAATCGCGCGAACGCGTGGGCCAGCTCACGCTGTCCGGCAAGATCGTCGGCAACCATCATCTCGGCGTCGGCGGCGCGCGCGAAGTCGACATGCTCAAGGGCGCGAACATGAGCTACCGGCGCGCCGCGATCGAGCGGCTGCGCTTCGACACACGGTTGCGTGGCGCCGGCGCGCAGGTGCACAACGACATGGGCTTCAGCATGCGCGTGCGGCGCGAAGGCTGGAAGCTCGTGTACGACCCGGCGATCGCGGTCGATCATTTCCCGGCCGAGCGCTTCGACGACGACCGGCGCGATGCCGCGTCGCTCAACGCGATCAGCAACGGCGCGTACAACCTGCATCTGATCCTGCGCGAGCATCTGCCGCCGCTGCGGCGCGAGATCGCGTGGTGGTGGTGGACGCTGGTCGGCACGCGCGTCTATCCCGGCTTTACGCACGTGCTGCTGTCGCTGCATACCGCCAGGCGCGAGCGTGTGCGCGAGCACTGGCGCGCGGTGCGCCGCGGCGCACGCGATGCGCGCCGCGCGAACCTTGCCCCTCACCGCGCGGCGATGCCGCCGGTGACGTCTTGAACGGGCCGCGCGCATTGCGCACGGCCACACCCGGAGGGCCTGAAATGGTACGACCCCCACGCTCACTGCGTTCACTGTCCCCCGCGGGGGCGGTCAACCTCCTTGCGGCGGCCCGGCGGAGGCTGACATGACTGCCACGAAGGTTCACGTCCACCTGTTTTACGGCGCCGATCCGCGTACCTACCGGAAAGGCGAGAACATCGGCTGCCTGTACGGTTATCACCACGCGGAATCCGACGAATTCCGGCTCACCTATTCGCAGGACCGGCGCGAGGGCCGCGTCGCGAGCCTCGCGCGCCGCGGCCTGAAGGCCGCGCTTGGCTTCGACGTCGTGCACGCATGGCGCAATCGCGCCGCGCTGCTGAGCACCGACGTGATCTGGACGCACACCGAGCAGGAACACCTCGCCGCCGCGCTGATCCTGAAACTGGCCGGCGCGCAAGGCAAGCGTCCGCTGCTGCTCGCGCAGAGCGTGTGGCTGTTCGACAAGTGGGGCACCTTCGGCGGCCCGCGCCGCTGGCTGTACCGCAAGCTGCTCGCGCGTGCCGACGCGCTGACCACGCTCGCCCGCGACAACGCCGAGCTGTGCCGCCGCTACCTCGGGCGCGATGCGGAGTTCGTGTACTACGGCCTGAACACGCAGGATTTTCCGCTCACCGACCCGCAACGGTGGCAGCCGAACCGGCCGCTGCGGATCGCGGCGATCGGCAACGACCGCGATCGTGACTGGCGCACCTTCCTCGCCGCGTTCGGCGGCGACGAGCGCTACGACGTGCGGCTCGCGACGCGTCGCCGCGTGCCGCGCGAGTGGCATGCGCCGAACGTGCGGATCGGTTCGGCGCCGGGGCTCGCGAAGCAGCACGAGCTGTACGCATGGGCCGACGTGATCGTCGTGCCGCTGCGGCCGAACTTCCACGCGTCGGGCATCACCGTGATGCTCGAGGCGGCGGCCGTCGGCAAGCCGATGATCGTGTCCGACGTGGGCGGGCTCAGCGACTACTTCCCGCACGACACGGCCGCGTACGTGCCGCCGTTCGACGCGCAGGCGATGCGCCAGGCCGCCGACCGCTTCGTGGCCGACCCGGCTGCCGCGCTCGAATGCGCGCGCGCCGCGGCGACGTGCCTGCGCGAGCGCGACCTGACCACGCAGGCGTTCGCCGAACAGCACGTGCGGATCACGCGCGACATGCTGCGCCGGCGTCGCACACCGGCCGCCGCGGGCCTGGCGATGCCGCTTGCGGATTCGCGTCCGTCGTCGCAGTGAGTACCGATCGATGAGTACGATTGCCGCCGAACGCGCACCGTCGCGCCCCCGCAGCTGGTTCGCCGAGCCGAAGCACTGGGCCGGGCAGGCCGGGCTGTGGACGCTGACCACCGCGCTGATCGCCATTCACCAGGGCAAGGTACTGACGCTCGCGTTTCCGGTGCTGGCCATCCTGGTCAGCCTCTGGCTCTATTTCAAGAGCCCGGCGCGCTACGTCGGCTTCATGTGGTGGGTGTGGTTCCTGAGTCCCGAGGTGCGGCGCCTGGCCGACTGGTCGAAGGGCGCCTTCACGCCGACGAGCCTGATCCAGGTCGCGCCGCTCGCGGTGACGATGATCGCCGGCCTCGGGTTGTTGCGGCACTACCGCGTGCTCGCGCAGCGGCGCGGGATTCCGGTGCTGCTGATTCTCTTCGGGCTCACCTATGCGTATCTCGTCGGGATCGTGTCGAGCGGCGTGATGGCTGCGACCTACGACCTCGCGAACTGGGTGTACCCGGTGCTGATCGGCTTTCACATCATGGTCAACTCGCGCGACTACCCCGAGTATCGCGACGTGCTGCTGTCCACCTTCATGTGGGGCATGCTCGTGATGGGCGTGTACGGTGTCGTGCAGTACTTCGTGATGCCGCAGTGGGACGTGCTGTGGATGATCGGATCCGACATGGGCTCGCAGGGCGAGCCGGTGCCGTACGGCGTGCGCGTGTTCAGCACGATGAATTCGTCCGGGCCGTTTGCGTTCGCGATGATGGGCGCGCTGGTGTTCGTGCTGGTGGCGCCGCAGCGGATCCGCTGGTTCGCCGGCGCGGCGGGCTTCGTGTCGTTCGCGCTGTGTCTCGTGCGTTCGACGTGGGGCGGCTGGGTGATCGCACTCGCGATCCAGCTCGTGCAGTCGAGCAACCGCGTGCGGATGCGGATCCTCGTCAGCGGCGTCGTGCTGGTCGGCCTGTGCGTGCCGCTCCTGACCGTCGGGCCGGTGGCCGACCGGCTCGGCCAGCGTCTCGAATCGATCACGAACCTGAAGGACGACCGCAGCTACGACGACCGCAACAAGTTCTACGCGACGTTCGCGCAAACGGCGTTTACCGACGTCGCCGGCGAAGGGATGGGCGCGACCGGCGCGTCGACCAAGCTGTCGAGCGACAGCGGCGAGCTCGGCAAGTACGGCAGCTTCGACAGCGGCGTGATGAACGTGCCGTTCGTGCTCGGCTGGCCCGGCACGCTGCTGTATCTCGCAGGCGTCGTGATGCTGTTCGGCCGCACGTTGCGCGCGGCGTTCAAGCTGCGCAAGGACAAGTTCGTCGGCGCATGCCTGAGCCTGTGCCTGTCGACGTTCGCGATGCTCGTGTTCACGAACTCGCTGATCGGCACGGGCGGCCTGCTGATGTTCACGGCCATTTTTTCCATACTATCCGCGGCGCACTGGCAGAAGGCGCAGCGCCTGCCGGCCGCCGCGCATTCACGGGGAGGCGACCATTGAGGATCGCGATCGTCACGCACGTCGTGCGTCATAACGATGGGCAGGGCCGCGTCAATTACGAAATCGCGCGCGCGGCGCTGGCCGAAAACTACGAGGTCACGCTGGTCGCGTCGCACGTCGCGCCGGCGTTGCTGGCCGACCCGCGCGTGCGCTGGGTGCCGGTGAAGGCCGGGCGTTTCTGGCCGTCGAATCTCGTCAAGCAGCAGGTGTTCGCACTGAAGAGCGCGTTGTGGCTGCGCGCGCATCGCGGCGAATACGACGTGCTGCACGTGAACGGCTTCATCTCGTGGATCCGCGCCGACGTGAATACCGCGCACTTCGTGCACGGCGGCTGGTTCAAGAGCCCGTACTATCCGTTCGGGTTGACGAAGGGGGTGTGGTCGGCCTACCAGTACGTCTATACGCGCGTGAACACCGCGCTGGAGCGCTGGGCATACCGCCGCTCGCGCGCGATTACCGCGGTGTCGCAGAAGGTCGCCGACGAGATTGCCGGGCTCGGTATCGACAGCCGCAAGATCGGCGTGATCCACAACGGCGTCGACGGCAGCGCGTTCGCGGGCGCGCAGGCCGACCGCGCGGCCTTCGAGCTCCCCGAGGACGCGTTCCTGCTGCTGTTCGTCGGCGACCTGCGCACGCCGCGCAAGAACCTCGGCACAGTGTTGAAGGCGCTTACCCGGCTGCCGGCGCATGTCCATCTCGCGGTAGCCGGCTATCTGCCCGGCAGCCCGTATCCGGAAGAGGCGCGCGCGCTCGGCATCGCGTCGCGCGTGCATTTCCTCGGGCTCGTGAAGAACATGCCGACGCTGATGCGCTCGGTCGACGCGTACGTGTTCCCCTCGCGCTACGAAGCGATGAGCCTGTCGCTGCTGGAGGCGATGGCGGCCGGGCTGCCGGTCGTCACCGCGCGCACCGCGGGCGGCGCGGAAATCATCACGCGCGACTGCGGGATCGTGCTGGAGGACCCGGACGATCCGGACGCGCTCGCGCGGGCGATCGGCTCGCTCGCGGCGTCGCGCGACACCTGCCGCGCGATGGGCGACGCGGCCCGCGAACTGATGACCCGTTTCGGCTGGGCCCACATGGGCGCCCAGTACGTCGCGCTTTACCGGCGCATCGGCCAACCCTCGCAGCCGTCCGCCTTCGAGCGAGTCGAGCATGCGGTCACGCAGGAGCAATCGTGATGTCTTCTTCTTCCCGGCCGATCAAATCGTTGCAAATCGGCATGCACTGGTTTCCCGAACGCGCGGGCGGCCTCGACCGGATGTACTACTCGCTCGTCGGCGCGCTGCCGGGCGCGGGTGTCGAGGTGCGCGGGCTTGTCGCCGGCTCGCCGAAGGTCGCCGACGACACGGGCGGCGCGATCCAGGGCTTCGGTCCCGCGTCGCAGCCGCTCGCGCGCCGGATGCTGGCCGCGCGCCGCGCGCTGCGCGACGAGATCCGCAGCGAGCGGCCGGACGTGATTTCGTCGCACTTCGCGCTCTACACGTTCCCGGGCCTCGACGTGACGCGCGGGATTCCGCAGGTGTCGCACTTCCAGGGGCCGTGGGCCGACGAGAGCCAGGTCGAGGGCGCGGCATCGCTCGGTCAGCGTGCGAAGCGCTATCTCGAACAGGCCGTCTATACGCGTTCGTCGCGGCTGATCGTGCTGTCGCAGGCATTCGGCCAGATCCTGACGAACCGCTACGGGATCGATCCGTCGCGCGTGCGCGTGATTCCCGGCTGCGTCGATACCGCGCAGTTCGACACGCCGCTCACGCCGGGCGAGGCGCGCCACAAGCTGCAATTGCCGCAGGACCGGCCGATCGTGCTGGCCGTGCGCCGGCTCGTGCGGCGCATGGGGCTGGAGGATCTGGTCGACGCGATCGGCATGGTCAAGCGCCGCCATCCCGACGTGCTGCTGCTGATCGCGGGGAAGGGCAAGCTCGCCGAGGAGCTGCAGCAACGCGTCGACGCGGCCGGGCTGCAGGACAACGTGAAGCTGCTCGGCTTCGTGCCCGACCAGCATCTCGCGGCGCTGTACCGCGCGGCCACCGTCAGCGTCGTGCCGACGGTCGCGCTCGAGGGCTTCGGGCTGATCACGGTCGAGTCGCTGGCGTCCGGCACGCCGGTGCTGGTCACGCCGGTCGGCGGGCTGCCCGAGGCGGTCGCCGGGTTGTCCGACGATCTCGTGCTGCCGTCCACCGGCGCCGACGCGATCGCCGAAGGGCTCGGCGCCGCGCTGTCGGGCGCGATCAAGCTGCCGGACGAAGCTGCATGCAAGGGCTATGCACGCGATCACTTCGACAATGCGGTGATCGCACGCCGCGTCGCCGGCGTGTACGATGAGGCGATCCGGATGGCGGGTTGAACGAGCGCGGCGCGTGAGCGCACGCCGTCGCCGTCGCGAAGCAGGAACCGATGCGCGCGCGTGTGCGTCCGTTCGCAGGCCGGCCACCCGATTCGGGTGAGCCGGCTTCTTGCCGTCATCCGCGCGCCGTTGCCGGCACGTGTCGCGTCCGGGTGCGCGTCGCGGCCCAGACGACGAACGCGATCACGCTGACCGCCGCGCCAAGCCCGCAGACGCCGGTCCATCCGGCGTGCGCGTACATCATCGTCGACGCAATCGCGCCGAGCCCGCTGCCGACCGAATAGAACAGCATGTAGCAGCCGACGAGCCGCGCATGCGCATCGGGCCGCGCGCCCAGAATCATGCTCTGGTTCACAACATGGACGGCTTGCCCGCCGACATCGAGCAGCACGATGCCGATCACCAGCAGCGCGATCGACGAGCCGCCGAACGCCAGCGGCAGCCACGAGAACGCGAGCAGCGCGAGCGCGGCGCCGGTCGTCGCTTCGCCGAGCCCGCGATCCGCGAGTC
>NZ_JAGIXF010000008.1:0-129354 GCF_021483755.1 Burkholderia sp. WTPI3
AAGCCTCGTCGTACTTCACGCATCGCCCCGCACGCCCCGCGCTGCGGGGCGTTTCATTTACGCGTCCCGTAAAGGGGCCGCATGGACCGCACGATACAATGCGCGGTTTGGGATCGCGCGGCCACGCGGCCGTAGTGGCCTCGCCGCCTGCCGCGCCCCGTTTGCCGATTTTGCTCCGATGACACGAACCCGTTCTTCCGCTCCGTCTACCGCCGGCCGCCCTGCGCGTCTGTCCGCGCTGCACCTCGCGCCCGATTCGCTGGGCTTCGCGCTCGACGCGGCCGCGCAGGCCGTCGACGCGGTGCGGCGCGGCACCGCGCTGCCGGAGGCACTCGCCGCGGTGTTCGCGCAGATGCCGGCCGGCGCGCAGGCGCTGGCGCGCGGCGCGACGCAGGACGTCGCGTATCGAACGATGCGTCGTCTGGGCAGCGCGGACTGGCTGATCGGCAAGCTCGTCAGCAAGGCGCCGCCCGCGCATGTGCACGCGGTGCTTGCCGGCGCGCTCGCGTTGTTGCTCGATCCGGAGGACGCGGCGGCGTATCCGGCGTTCACGATCGTCGACCAGGCCGTGACGGTGATCGGCGGGCGACGCGAATACGTATTCGCGAAGGGGATGGTCAACGCGGTGCTGCGTCGATTCCTGCGCGAGCGAGGCGCGCTCGTTGCGGCGCTGCAGGGCGATCCGGTTGCGCGCTGGAATTACCGCACGTGGTGGGTCGACGCGGTGAAGCGTGCATGGCCCGACACGTGGCAGGCGATCCTCGAGGCCGGCGAGCGCCAGGGGCCGCTGACGCTGCGTGTGAACGCTCGCCGCTCGAGCGTCGACGCGTATCTCGATACCCTGCGCGCCGGCGGGATCGAAGCGACCGCGATCGGCCGCCATGCGGTGCGGCTCGCGTCGGCGCTGCCGGTCGACCGCATTCCGGGTTTTGCCGACGGCGTCGTGTCGGTGCAGGATGCCGGCGCGCAGCTCGCGGCCGAATGGCTCGGTGCGCGCGACGGCATGCGCGTGCTCGACGCGTGCGCGGCACCGGGCGGCAAGACCGGTCATATCCTCGAACTGGCTGACGCGGACGTCGTCGCGCTGGAAAGCGATGCGACGCGCGCGGCGCGCATCGGCGAGAACCTCGCGCGCCTGTCGCTCACGGCGGACGTGCGCGTCGGCGATGCGGGCGCACCGCAAGCGTGGTACGACGGCCGTCCGTTCGATCGCATCCTCGCCGACGTGCCGTGCTCGGCGTCCGGCATCGTGCGTCGCCATCCCGATATCCGCTGGCTGCGCCGCGAAGCCGACATCGCGGCGCTCGTCGTGGAACAGCGCCGCATCCTGTCGGCGCTGTGGCCGCTCGTGAAGCCGGGCGGCGAACTGCTCTACGTGACCTGTTCGATCTTTCCCGAAGAAGGCGAATTGCAGGCGCGCTGGTTTGAAGCGGCCTGTGAAGATGCGGTACGATTGGACGCGCCCGGCCAACTGCTGCCGGGCGGCGTGCGCGGCGGGGCGGCCGGCGCACTCGACCAGAACACCGATCACGACGGATTTTTCTACGCGCGGTTTCAGAAACGGTGACGATCAAACACCTTTTTCCACTTCGGCTCGCTGCCGTCCTGATGGCCGTGCTGGCGCTGTGCCTGACTGTCGCTCGGCCGGCGCATGCCGAATCGATCGCCGTGCAGCGCGCGTCGCTGCAGGCCGACGGAAGCGGCTGGAGCCTCGATGCCCGCTTCGATTTCGAGCTGAATCCGAACCTCGAGGATGCCGTCAACAAGGGCATCCCGCTGTACTTCACGACCGACTTCGAACTGAGCCGCGCGCGCTGGTACTGGTTCGACGAGCAGCCGGTGTCGGTGTCGCAGACGATCCGCCTGTCGTTCCAGCCGCTCACGCGCGAATATCGCGTGTCGACGGGCGGCTTGCAGCTCGGCTTCCCGTCGCTGAAAGACGCGCTCGCGGTCGTCAGGCACATCACGTCGTGGCACGTGATCGACCGCAACCAGGTGCGCGGCGGTGAAACCTACACGGCATCGGTGCGGATGCAGCTCGATACCGCGCTGATGCCGAAGCCGTTCCAGGTCGATGCGGTGAACAACCGCGACTGGACGCTCGGGTCGGACTGGAAGCGCTTCAACTTCACGGTGACCGAACGTGCTAAATAAAGTGCGCCGCGCGGCCAGCGGGAAGAGCCTCCTCGTTCGCGTGATCGTATCGACCGTCGCGATCACCGCACTGCTGCTGCTCGTGCTGCTCGCGGCCGCGAGCGCGAACACCGAATTCTTCGACCGCTACTACTCGTGGCTGTACGCGATGAACATCGTCGTCGCGCTCGTGTTCCTGCTCGTGGTGCTCGGGCTGATTGGGATGATCGTCGTGCGCCTGAGGAAGGGCAAGTTCGGCACGCGACTGCTCGCGAAGCTCGCGGTGTTCTTCGCGCTCGTCGGCGTGGTGCCGGGCGGGATCATCTACATCGTGTCGTACCAGTTCGTGTCGCGCAGTATCGAGTCGTGGTTCGACGTGAACGTCGAGACCGCACTGACGGCGGGCCTGAACCTCGGCCGCGGGATGCTCGACGCGTCGCTGTCCGATCTGCAGACGAAGGCGCGGCTGATGACCGACCAGCTCGCGAGCGTCGATGCGAACACGAACGGCACGACGCTCACGCTGCTGCGCTTGCGCGACCAGTTCGGCGTGCAGGACGCGACCATCGTCGAACCGAGCCGCGGCGGCTCGGGCGCCGCGCCCGACCTGCACATCGTCGCGCAGGCGTCGGGCAATTTCGCCGCGCTGATTCCGGACGACCTGCCGACCTCGCTGATGCTGAGCCAGGCGCGCGAACACGGCGTGTACGCGGCGATCGAGGGCGAAGTCGACGGCGACCCGCAGGCGCATGGCGCGAAGGGCGCGTTGCGGCTGCGCGTCGTGAGGCCGATTCCTGACGCGACGACGTCGCTGCTGCAGCCGGCCGAGCGGTTCCTGCAGCTCACGCAACCGGTGCCGCCGACGCTCGCGCACAACGCGGACGCGGTGCAGCGCGCGTATCGCGAGTATCAGGAGAAATCGCTCGGCCGCACCGGCCTGCGCAAGATGTACATCGGCACGCTGACGCTCGCGCTGTTCCTCGCGACCTTCATCGCGATGATGCTCGCGCTCGCGCTCGGCCAGCAGCTCGCGCGGCCGCTGTTCCTGCTCGCGCAGGGCACCAAGGAGATCACGGAAGGCGACTACACACCGAAGCGCGAAATCAAGACGCGCGACGAGCTCGGCTTCCTCACGCAGTCGTTCAACGCGATGACACGCCAGTTGTCCGAGGCGCGGCTCGCGGTCGAGAAGAACCGGGTCGCGCTCGAGCATTCGAAGACGTATCTCGAGAGCATTCTCGCGAACCTGACGGCCGGCGTGTTCGTGCTCGATCGCCAGTTCCGGCTGACGACGGCCAACCGCGGCGCCGAGCGCATCTTCCGGCAGCCGTTCAACTCGATGATCGGCACGGCGCTCGACCGGATCGGCGTCGTCGCGGAATTCGGCGCGATGGTGCGCAAGGCGTTTGCCGATCGCGAGGCGGCATCCGACGGCGGCAGCGGCGATCGCGGCCACTGGCAGCAGCAGTTCGCGGTCGAGGTGCCCGGCGAAGCCGATCCGCTGACGCTGCTCGTGCGCGGCACGCGGCTCGTATCGACGGTCGAGGGCGAGGCGGACGATCCGCAGACGTCCGGCTACGTCGTCGTGTTCGACGACATCTCCGACGTGATTTCCGCGCAGCGCTCGGTCGCATGGGGTGAAGTCGCACGCCGGCTCGCGCACGAGATCAAGAACCCGCTGACGCCGATCCAGCTGTCGGCCGAGCGGCTGCAGATGAAGCTGTCCGACAAGCTCGCGCCGCACGACGCGGACGTGCTCAAGCGCGGCGCGACGATGATCGTCAACCAGGTGGCCGCGATGAAGCGGATGGTCGACGATTTCCGCGAGTACGCGCGCACGCCGCCGGCGGTGCTGTCGAACCTGCAGTTGAACGAACTGGCGAGCGAGGTGCTCGGGCTGTACGGCGTCGGCGAAGGCAAGAGCGCGATCGTCGCCGAGCTCGCACCGTCGCTGCCGGTGATACGCGGCGACGCGACGCAACTGCGCCAGGTGATTCACAACCTGCTGCAGAACGCGCAGGATTCGGTCGCGGAAGTCGCGCATCCGCGTGTGTTGATCGAAACCAAGACAGTAGAATATGGCGATCCCGACGCCGAGGGCAAAACGCGCGTCGCGGTACGTCTTACCGTGTCCGACAACGGGCCCGGTTTTCCGGCACGCATCCTGACGCGCGCGTTCGAGCCTTACGTCACGACGAAGGCGAAGGGCACGGGGCTCGGGTTGGCCACGGTCAAGAAAATCGTCGACGAGCACGGCGCGCGTATCGATCTGCGCAATCGCATGCACGGCGAGACCGTCGAGGGTGCGCAGGTGTCGATTCTGTTCCTGCAGATGGCGAGCGATACGCCAGGCGCCGACTCTGGCGTGCAGGGCGGGGCGGCCCCGGCCAAGACAAAAGCAAGTGTGCAGACAAAGGCAGCGTAAATGGCAACCATCCTGGTGGTAGATGATGAAATGGGCATCCGGGAATTGCTCTCGGAGATCCTCAGCGATGAAGGACATGTCGTCGAGGCGGCGGAGAACGCGCAGGCCGCGCGGGAGTACCGTCTGAATCAGGCGCCCGATCTCGTGCTGCTCGATATCTGGATGCCCGATACCGACGGCGTCACGCTGCTCAAGGAGTGGGCGGCACAGGGCCTGTTGACGATGCCCGTGATCATGATGTCCGGGCACGCGACGATCGACACCGCCGTCGAAGCGACGAAGATCGGCGCACTCGATTTCCTCGAGAAGCCGATCGCGCTGCAGAAGCTGCTGAAGTCCGTCGAGCACGGTCTCGCGCGCGGCGCGGCACCCGTGTCCGCCAACGCGGCGCTGAAGGCCGGCGGCGGCCAGTCCGCGGGCCCGGCAGCCGTGGCGTCCGCGGCTGCGTTGCCGACGCTCGGCGACGACATGGCCGCGGCACTCGGCGTTGCGGGCCAGACGGCCGCGATCCCGTTCGACATCCCGTTGCGCGAAGCGCGCGACGCGTTCGAGCGCGCGTACTTCGAGTATCACCTCGCGCGTGAGAACGGCAGCATGACGCGCGTCGCGGAGAAGACCGGCCTCGAGCGCACGCACCTGTATCGCAAGCTCAAGCAGCTCGGCGTCGAGCTCGGCAAGAAGCCGTCGGAAGGCGCCGTATAAAAATATTTTGCGAAAGCACTTGCGCGAGTGAGTCAGGCTGGATATACTTTCTCTTCTTCGTTGGCCCGGTAGCTCAGTTGGTAGAGCAGCGGATTGAAAATCCGCGTGTCGATGGTTCGATTCCGTCCCAGGCCACCAGAATTAGACGCCCAACCTCTCTCGGTTGGGCGTTTTCATTTGCGGCGTTCCCCACGCCATGCGGGTTTCCCGGCGATTCTGCGTGTGCCACGCAAAATCCGGGATCAGGCCAGTCTCGGTCTGGTTTGCCTATATTTCGCCCCCTGTTCTCTCAAAATTTGCGGCAACATTCTTGCCGTGGCACACGAACATTCCCTTTTCTGACAATGGCTTATGCGTGTGTCGGGGCATCAAGGTTGTGTCCAACGCCTGCACGACCGATACCGTCAGGCGAACCCGCTGCACACGGCATCGAGTACAACCCCTGCCGCTGTTGTGTGATCACGAGTGCGTGATAGGCTGCGAGCCGTCGTACGTATTCCGGCTTGCCCTTGTCTCGGGCTTTCACCTTGAACACGTCGATCGGCTTGTCGCTGGCAAGGCCTGCCCGCTGCATGATTCGTTCTGCGGTGACCTGTTCGCCCTTGAACGACCACAATGCTTCGAACACTTTGGCTTGAGCCTCGGTGCATTGGATCGGCAAGCCGTCGCCATCCGGCAGCGTGACCCATCGGAAGTCGGCCGAGAATGGCCCGTTCACGGGCACGGCCGGATCGGTCGTGACCGTCGTCGTGGTCGCTGAGCTCGGGCCGATGAACGAAATCGCGTCGCCATAGAGCCCGAAACGATCCTCGAGCGCCAGCCATTCCACCCCTGTGCCGGGCGGCACGACCAGCTGTGAGCGGGGCGCGATGAGCCGGATTCCTTGCCCGCTAACGCGTACTCGATCGAGCACAGCAGGCTCGCGCCAGACACGGATCGGGTCGCGGGCAAGCAGTACTGGCATGCTGCGCGCATTGCCGAGGCGCCATATGCTGCCGCCCAGATCGTCGATGCCGTCACGGCTGCTGATCTCCAAGGCGGTGCGCAGTTTCCGGCGTAGCCAATCCTCATCCAGTGCCAGCGAGGTACCGTCGTCCCGATCGATTGCGACCGGCCCACAGTCCGGGCAGCGGCACATCCGACCGCCGTGCCCGTCACCCCAGACCTGCACCCTATGCTGCTGGCAGTGCGGACAAAGCACGAAATCCCGGTCCAGCATCGCCTGCTTGACTGCATGGCCGACGACAGGCAGGACATTGATCTCGCGCAGAGACAGCGCTGCGCGCAATATGGGTGTCCCGCCTGAAAACAGCCGACAGATCAGCGACCAGGCATCGTGCGAAGACATCGGTTACTTCACCGATTCTGGTGACGAACTGACCGCATCGGCTCCGGGTGGCGTTTCCTGAGCGTTGAGCATCTGCCCTTTTTGAAGGATGCCGACCTTGACCAGATAGCTCTCTAGCTGGGCTTGCAACCGGGCATCGAACTGATGCAGATTCAGGCGCCCCTTGCTGGTCACTTCCACGGAAACTACCTTGGCACGCCTGCCCGGCGCGGGCGGATAGTAGAGATTGATCTGCGCTGCCGCCACGGTCCAGCGGTCTGCAAGTGGGGTCGGCAGCTTCTCCTGCAGCAGCTCATGTACTGACCGCTGCTCCTTGGAGGCCATTGCGACGCACTCGACCTTGAGCTGACTGTCCGGACTGATCAGTGTGAGAGCCTTGAGCTGCACGACAGCGAAACCATCCTCGAATACCTCCGGCACATCGAAACCGGTACGCAGCGACGACAGGTCGAGTGTCGGCGATTTAATCCGTTGTGCGTTCACTTTGACGCCCAGTACATGCTCGGCGAACGCGTCGACCAGCATCTGCTGGTATTTCGCCCCGCCGCGCACGAGTGTGCGGACCACGCCCGTGGCACGAGAGTATTCCAGTGCCATCTGGATATTTGGATTGCCGACGCGGCGCTTCAGATTCGAGCCCTCAAACTCCAGCCGCAGCGTGGCCAGATCCTTGACGTGGACGGTCAGGAGGAAGACGCCGGGACTGCGCTGCACGAGGTGAGCCACGCTGCCATCACCGCACTGAAGCTCCCGCCAGTAGAAATCGGAGATGGCGCCACGCAAGGCGTCCATTGCGACCGCGGACGAATCCGGCTCACTGGTGATGCCGAGATCGTATTGCTGCGTTTGTGGCCCATGGTGCTCCCAGAAGTTGAAGTCGAGTGCACGTTCGAAGATGTCGGGGTGATACACATACAGCCAGAACGACCGGTGCAGGTCGCTGCCGCACAGCGTCAGGCCCGTGAGTGCCGCGCTGTCCCACATCGCCGCCTCGAACAGCGCCTGCCTGCCCGTTGCGTCGCCGAGCCGGACGCTCGCCATGAGGTTGCCGATCATCTGGTCGCGGGCGGCGGCATCGGACCACTCGTGAACGGCATCTACCAGCGCGTTGGACGTGGCATCCGCTTGGTTCCAGTCAAAGCCAGCCGGTAGGGGCAGCCCGTGGGACGTCAGAAAACCGCGCAGCGCTCCATCCACCGGCAGTTCGAGCAAAATATCGACGTGCGTCTTTTTCATTGCTTCGGTTCTTCCTGGAGATGTCGGAGGCTGGGGACCGATATTCTGGTCGCTAGCCGGCGACTGGGTTCGCCAAACAGAATCTCAAATAAGTAAAGTTTTGAGATACTGCGAGGGATTCTGTCCCTCTCTTTTCCTCTTGTCAATCAATTTGAAACATCCGTTGCATCGATGTATCTCGTTGCTATACTCTCGGGTTTAGCGAACTTGACCCATCAAAACAGGAGTGCGCCATGGCTTCGGCGTTCGGCATACGGTTGCGCCGTTTGCGGGAGGCAAAAAAATTGACTCTCCAGCAGGTCGCCGACGAGATCGGCTGTACCAAGGCTTATGTCTGGGAGCTGGAAATGAGGGAGGGGCAACGACCGACGGCAGAGCGCGTCTATGCCCTTTCCAAGCTGCTGGGCGTCACGGTCGAGGATTTGATGGGTGAAGCGCCCAAGGACGTTCCGCAGGCAACCCCGGAAGATGTCGCGTTTTTTCGGGAGTACGCGGGCATGACTGACGGCGACAAACAGCGCTATCGGGATGCACTCAATTTGATGTTCGGTTCCCGTAAGGATGGCGGGAACGCGCAATGAGTGCGGTGGCGCTTAACGGATTCACGGCGGCGACAGCGATCCTGCGGCTGTTGCGCACAGCATTTCCTTCAGGGCTACCCAATGTGATTGACCTTGACTTGGTTCGCCAAGGATTGCCTGGTACACCTTATGGAAAAGGTGTTCGCGAGATCAAGCCTCCGATGCCTTCGCCAATCGCCAGCTGTGAAGGTATGCTGGTGCGTAATCCAGACGATGCTGCCGAGTGGGGAATTTTCTATAACGGTAACGCCAGTCCGGAGCGCAAGAGATTCACGATTGCACACGAGCTCGGGCATTTTATTCTGCACCGGGACCGCCAGATGTCTTTCCAGTGCGATAAGGCAAGCGTGTACTCGGGACAGGACACTCTGGCAGTGATTGAGCGCGAGGCGGATGATTTTGCAAGCAATCTGCTGTTGCCGGGTGACGTGCTGCGAGACGCAATGGCCGGGCAGACCATCAATCTGCATCTGCTGAGTCAGCTCGCGTCACGCTTTCAGGTGTCTTTTGAGGCACTGTGCATTCGTTTCATAAAATACACCGACCTTCGAGCCATTCTGCTGCACTGGGACAACGGATTCTTAAAATACGAATGGCGGAGCCGATCGGCTGTCCTTAGCCGGGCGCGAATCCAGCGACTGTCCAACCCCGCCGAACCTTTGTCGGGCACCGTTGCGGCAGACACCAGTGTCCAGCAGGAGCGTGACGGCGTCGATTTGCCAGCATCGCTGTGGTGCACGGATGAAGCGTCGTATATGAGGCTCCGTGAATTCAAGCACACGTATGCCGCGCGTGATCGCGTGCTCACGTTGCTGCTGCTGGAGGATGCGGAGCCGCGTCGTTGGAATGCAGCAGGCACAAGCTGACACATGAAGGCAGCAACTTTCATTGCGTTAGCGATGATATTGAATAACTGATCGGGGAAAAAAAGTGGCTCGTATCGAAAACCATAAATACAGCATCGAGGAGGCCTTCAGGGAATGCTTCTACATCGTTCCGGACTACCAACGCGAGTACGTCTGGACGGACAAGGAAGTGCATCAGCTACTGGAGGATATCGGGGAGCAGATCGATGGGGGCACGACGCGGGAATACTTCATTGGCACCGTACTGGTGTCGCCGACCCATCAGAAGAATCACTACGAGGTCATCGATGGTCAGCAGCGCCTGACCACATTCTTCCTGCTGTTGTGCGCGCTGAAGCATCTGTTCCAGGGTGAGCCACAACGGCAAATGATTTCCGGACTGATTTCGACCAGCTATGTGGACAGCGACGGCGAGGTCCGCACGAATCTGAAGCTGGAGCCTCGTTACGAGAATGCGGCCGAAGTAATGACCAAGCTGGTGGAGTTGGATGCTGATCCACAGGCCGTGCGCACGGGCATTCAGGCTTCAGGGATCGCCAGCTTCGGCTCCCTGGAAAATCTGGTCAATGCCTACAGCACGCTGTACCACTATTTGAAAGATAACTACGACGACGTCGCCAAGCTGAAGAAGTATTGGGGCTATCTGGCCAACAACGTGGTGTTCATCCAGATATCCACCGACGTGAGTAGTGCGCTGAAGATCTTCGAGACCATCAACGAGCGCGGCGTAGGCCTGAACCCGATGGATCTGCTGAAGAACCTATTGTTCACGCAGGTCGATCAAGCGCAGTTCACCCAGCTTAAGGACGAGTGGAAGAAAATCACCAAGCCGCTGGAGAAAGAAAAGGAAAAGCCGCTGCGCTTCCTGCGCTATTTCCTGATGGCCAATTACGTCATCAAGAACGAGCGTGGTGACTCGGTGGTGCGCGAGGACGAAATCTACGACTGGTTCGTGGCCAAGGACAACGCGGCCATGTGCGATTACGCGAACAAGCCCTTCGAATTCGTTCGCAAGGTGATCCGTAACGTCGAGCACTACCTGGCCTTTGCCAACGGGTTGGGTAATGACGGCAAACCCAGTCTGGCGATGGATAGTCTCAAGCGTTTGGCCGGTGGCGCGTTCAGCTTGCATTACGTTTTGCTGCTGGCGGCCTCCAATTTCCCCAAGCCGCTGTTTGAGCACTTCGTGGCGCAGTTGGAGAGTTTCCTCTTCTACTACATTTTCACGAAGACACCGACCAAGGATCTGGAGCGCAGCTTCTCTCAATGGGCCGATGAAATTCGCGCCATTGCGGCTGTCACAGATCCAATGAAGCAGAAGGCGCAGCTCAACGCATTTATTGCTGAACGCTTCGATACGAGCATGGCCGGAAAATCTCAGGAACTGGTCGATGCGTTGCGACGCTTCACCCTGTATTCGATGCAGCAATACCGCACGCGCTATTTGCTGGCACGCCTGACGCAGTATGTCGATATGGCTTTTAGCGGGCTGAAAACGCCCGGTAGCTTGGGGCCGTTTACCAGTCTGGAGATCGAGCATATTCTGCCCAATACGCCAACGCCCGAACTGCGTGCCATGTGGGCTGAGGAGAATCCCGGTGCGGATTACGACGGCTATAAGAACCGACTCGGTAATCTGACTTTGTTAGAGAAGCCAATCAATATTGTCGCCGGCAATGATTTTTACGCGAAGAAACAGGCCGAGTACCGCAAGAGCGGAAACTATCTTACGCGCAGCTTGGTTGAGCTGACCAACGTCGGTCAGAACACCTCCATTTCCCGAGTCAACGAAAAGCTGAAGGCATTTCCTGTTTGGGATGCAAAGGCCATCGAAGCCCGTCACGCGCTGCTGATAACCTTGGTGCAGGGCGTTTGGAAGACATCGCCCATCGACGTCTGAAAGACGCCGACGGTTCAGCCAACGCACGGAAGCAATTAACGGCGCCGGATCGGATGGCGGTCAACA
Source organism: Burkholderia sp. WTPI3 (assembly GCF_021483755.1). Lineage (NCBI taxonomy): Bacteria > Pseudomonadati > Pseudomonadota > Betaproteobacteria > Burkholderiales > Burkholderiaceae > Burkholderia > Burkholderia sp. WTPI3. The sequence continues at coordinate 11,258 of NZ_JAGIXF010000008.1, forward strand.
CAGTGGTCGCCATCCCACGCTGGCGTTCGCCAACTCACGCGCACTCCCGCTAAATCACGTTACGCGAAGTGTCATCGGCTCATAGCATGGACAGCGTTTTCCACCGAAACGCTTACCATGTCCAATATCCAACCTATCTCCGTTCCGGTGTGTGCCGACAAGCCCCGGCACCCGCAGCAGGAAATCGTAGACCTGCTGGCTGTCGCATTGCTGCGCCTTCGCGCCTGTCCGTCCGGTTCAGCGGAGGTTCTCAGCGAAACCGTTAGCCTTGGCTTCTGCGGTCACGAGCGCGTCAATACGAACCCCTATCAACCGACTGGAGTTCGTTCATGACGACACACGCAGGTCAGCCTTGCGCCGCGACCATCGCGGCACGCATTGCCCAGCTTCCCCATCTGCCGATCGACCGCCTGTGGGCACTGTGGGACGAGTATTTCGACGAGCGCCCGAACCATCACAATCGCATCTGGATTGAAACCCGGCTTGCCTACCGGATGCAGGAACGAGCGTTCGGCGGACTGCGTACATCGCTTCGCCGCAAGCTCGAAGAGATAGGCGAAACTGGCATCATGCCGCGACAGGTGCATCGCGCCGGCGAACGCCTACTTCCCGGCACGGTCATCACCCGCACCTACAACGACATCGATCATCGCGTGCTCGTGCGCGGCATCAACGACTTCGAGTACCAGGGCATCCGCTTCCGTAGCCTCACAGCGATCGCGCGCGAGATCACCGGCAGTAACTGGTCGGGACCTGCTTTCTTTGGCCTGAAATCCGGTCGCCGGAAAGCGGAGGTCGTATGAAGGGGACACGCAACATCGCGCCCATGCCTGCTACGGTCACGCCGAAAAAACGCTGTGCCGTGTACACGCGGAAGTCCAGCGACGAAGGCCTCGATCAAGAATACAACAGCCTCGAAGCACAGCGCGATGCGGGTCTCGCCTACATCGCAAGCCAGCGTCACGAGGGCTGGATCGCGGTGAATGACGGGTACGACGACGGCGGATATTCCGGCGGCAATCTCGATCGGCCATCATTGCAGCGACTGCTTGCCGATATCGAGGCTGGCACGATCGACATCGTGGTGGTCTACAAGATCGACCGGCTCACGCGCAGTCTCCCGGATTTTGCTCGACTCGTCGACGTGTTCGACCGGTGCGGCGTCTCTTTCGTCGCCGTCACGCAGCAGTTCAACACGACGACCTCGATGGGGCGACTGACGCTGAACATTCTGCTGTCGTTCGCGCAGTTCGAGCGCGAGGTGACGGGAGAGCGCATCCGCGACAAGTTTGCCGCGAGCAAGGCGCGTGGCATGTGGATGGGTGGCATGCCGCCGCTCGGCTACGACGTCGTCGATCGGCGACTGGTCGTCAATGAGCCGGAGGCCATGCTCGTGCGGGATATCTTCCGGCGGTATGGCGAACACGGATCGGCGGCGCGTCTCGTGCGCGAGTTCGTTATCGAGGGTCGCACCACCAAGGCATGGGTCACACAAGACGGGCGTCACCGTACTGGTCGTCCGATCGACCAGCAGTTCATTTTCCATGTACTGCGCAGCCGCGTGTATCTCGGCGAGATCCACCACAAGGGCCAGTATTTCGCCGGGCAGCATGAGCCCATAGTGCCGCAGGAACTGTGGAACGCTGCGCACGCATTCATTGAACGACGCCAGCAGGGCCCACGCGAGCGGCGCACAAAGCACTCGGCACTGCTCGCCGGGCTGCTCTTTGCACCGGATGGCCAGCGCATGCTACACACGTTCGTGCGCAAGAAAAGCGGCCGGATCTACCGGTACTACGTGCCCTACCTGCATAAGCGCCGACATGCCGGCGCGACGCTCGCTCCGGAGATCCCCGGCACGGGCCATCTGCCCGCAGCCGAGATCGAGCAGGCCGTGCTGGTCCAGATTCATGCGGCCTTGAGCGCGCCCGAGGTGCTGATCGGCGCATGGCGGTCATGCCAACGGCATCCCGCCGGCGCGGGGCTCGATGAACCACAGGTGGTCGTAGTCATGCAGCGCATCGGCGCGGTGTGGGAGCAGCTGTTTTCGGCGGAGCAGCAGCGGGTCGCGCGACTCCTGATCGAACGAGTCCAGCTGCATGCGCAGGGACTCGACATCCACTGGCGTGAGGATGGCTGGCTCGGCCTCGGTCAGGACATCAGCGCGCACCCGCTCGTCGAGGAATCTCGCCCGGACGCGATGGAGGTGGCGCAATGAAGCGCGACACCACGGGCGCGAAGTGTCTGCCGCCGGATCCGCGCACGATCCGCGTCGAGGTGGCCGGCGGTTCTCGCAGCTATTACGACGGCACGCAGCGCGTCACGACCGTAGCGCTGTCCGTGAAACGACGGCACAACCGCAAGCTGCTGATCCCGCCACCGGGCGAGCACTCCGCGACAACGGGCGGCGGAATCGACCTGCCGATGATTCGCATGCTCGGCAAGGCTTTCTACTGGCAGCGGCAGATCGAGCAGGGCCATTATGCGACGGCCACGGAGCTGGCGCGGACGTTGAAGCTCGAGCCCGGCTGGGTGGCCGAGGTGCTGCGCCTGACGTTGCTTGCGCCCGACATCATTGAGGCGATTTTCGACGGACGGCAACCGCGCCAACTGGATCTTCACGCGCTGCGCGGCCGCGCAGCATTGCTACCCCGAGACTGGGCCGAGCAGCGCCGGCTGCTCGGATTCCCCGAACGTCCAGTCTGAATTTCCAGCACCATTTTTCCCGACGGCGAGCGCAGTGCTCGCCTTTTTTTTGATCTGGTGGATTGGCGAACCAGAAGTTTCCGCGTGGTTCGCCAATGGCTCCCTTAAAGGTTCGCCATCGAAATCCTGAAATGACACCTGTTCCTCAACAGCGTCACAGGAGACTTTGATGACGACGATGACAGACGGTGTTACCCGGTCGCACCACGAGGCGATCTTTTCCCCCGGCGATCGCCGGGTGCTCAGCGAAAACGAGCTCGCGCAGCGATGGGGCATCAGCCCCAAGACGTTGCAACGCTGGCGCAGCGAAGGGCGTGGGCCGAAGTACCTGAAGCTCTCCAAGCGCGTGAGCTATCCGCTCGACGCGATCCTCGAGTTCGAGCGTGGCGCACTGCACGACTCGACCTCCGGGCGCGTGGTTCGCTAATGGAGATCGCCGTGACCGATATGACGATCTTCCCCGCCGACCTCGCGGCCATGTCCGTGGCCCAGCTCGCGGCGCTTCCTGCGGCCCAGAAAGCCGAGATTCACCGCAACCTCGCCGAAGCCAGCGAATGGCTGAAGTCGGCCCGCGCGAAGTTCGAGGCGGCGCTCGATGCCGCTTACGGCGAGCAGGCTCGCGCAGCCCTGCGCGACTCCGGTCGCGACTTCGGCACCACGCACGTGTCCGACGGCGCGCTGCGCATCACGTTCGAACTGCCGCGCCGCGTGTCCTGGGACCAGGAAGGCCTGTCCAAGATAGCCGCACGCATCACGGCTGCCGGTGAGCGAGCCGAGGACTACGTCGACGTTGAGCTGTCGATTCCCGAATCACGCTTCTCAAACTGGCCGCCGGCATTGCGCGAGCAGTTTGCGTCGGCGCGTACCACCAAACCCGGTAAGCCGACTTTCCGGCTGGCCCTTCTTGACGACATGTGAGCCTGACCATGACGAATATCCTTCCGTTCGAATTCGAAGCCCACGCAGTGCGCGTCCATGTCGATGACGCTGGCCAGCCGTGGTTCAACGCCAATGACGTGTGCACTGTGCTCGAGTTCGGCAATCCGCGCCAGGCCGTCGAATCGCATGTCGATGACGAGGATGTCCAGAAACTGGACACCCTTACGCCTGGCGGCCGTCAGCGCCAGAACCACGTCAACGAATCGGGGCTGTATGCACTGATCCTCGGTAGCACTAAGGATGCGGCAAAGCGCTTCAAGCGCTGGGTCACGAGCGAAGTACTGCCCGCCATTCGCAAGACCGGCAGCTACAACGCCGTCGCCAGCCTGCCCGCACCGACCCACGACCGCGTGTCGTCGATCCTGCTGATCGGCGAGGCCGTAGCGAAGCTGCCTGGCGTCAAGGCCGGCATTGCGATGGCTGCAACGCTGACCTGTATCCACGAGAACACCGGTATCGCCGTCGAAACGCTCCGTCGCGCATTGCCCGCAGCGGATGCCCCGATCTGCTCGCTCAACGCCACGCAGGTCGGCCAACTGCTCGGCATCTCGGCAAAGGCGGCCAACCAGCGCCTCGCACATCGTGGTCTGCAGATGCGCAACGATCGTGACGAGTGGGAGTTGACCAATGCCGGCGAAGCGTGGGCCGAAGCCATGCCGTATTCGCGTAACGGCCACTCCGGTTACCAGATCCTCTGGAATCCGGCCGTCGCTGAACTGCTGAAGGAGGCCGCGTAATGGCTCTGCCCATTATCACCGCCGACCAGCGGCTGGCCGAGCGCCAGGGCGTCAAGATCGCCGTACTCGGCAAGAGCGGCATCGGCAAAACCAGCCTGCTCCGGACGCTGCCCGAGGCCACCACCCTGTTCGTCGATCTCGAGGCGGGTGACCTCGCAGTACGCGACTGGCAGGGCGACTGCATGCGCCCGGCTACCTGGCCGGAATTCCGCGATCTCGTCGTGTTCCTCGCTGGCCCCAACCCGGCCCTGCCGCCGGAGGTCCCGTTCTCGGACGCGCATTTTCGCCACGTATGCGAACGCTTCGGCGATCCGGCGCAATTGACGCGCTACGACACGTACTTCGTCGACAGCATCACGGTGCTCGCGCGCCTGGCACTGATCTGGTCCAGAACCCAGCCGCAGTCCGTGTCCGATCGCACGGGCAAGCCCGACATGCGTGGTGCCTATGGCTTGCTCGGCACCGAAATGCTCGCGGCACTGACCCACCTGCAGCATGCGCGCGGCAAGAACGTCGTGTTCGTCGCGATTCTCGACGAGCGCGTCGACGACTTCAACCGCAAGGTGTTCACCCCGCAGATCGAAGGCTCGAAGACTGCCGCCGAGCTGCCCGGCATCGTCGACGAGGTCGTCACGCTCGCCGAGATCAAGGCCGACGACGGCACAGCGTACCGTGCGTTCGTCACCCACACGCTCAACCCCTACGGCTATCCGGCCAAGGATCGCTCTGGTCAGCTCGACCTGCTCGAGCCGCCCGATCTCCACGCGCTGATCCGCAAATGCGCAGCCGCAGCGACCCAATCCCCGACGACGAGGAACTGATCATGTCCCAATGGAACGACTTCAACGATGCCGATGCCCAGCACGCTGGTTTTGAGCTGATCCCGAAGGGCACGGTGGTGCCGGTTCGCATGACCATCAAACCCGGTGGCTACGATGATCCCGAGCAGGGCTGGACCGGCGGCTACGCGACCGAATCGTTCGAGACGGGCTCGGTCTATCTGGCCTGTGAGTTTGTCGTGACCGATGGCCCGTATGCCAAACGCAAGATGTGGACGAACATCGGTCTGCACTCGCGCAAGGGGCCGACCTGGGGGCAGATGGGGCGCAGCTTCATCCGCGCAATTCTCAACAGCGCTCGGCACGTCCACCCGCAGGACAACAGTCCGCAGGCATCGGCTGCCCGCCGTATCGAGAGTTTCGCCGATCTTGATGGCGTCGAGTTCATCGTGCGCGTGGACATCGAGAAGGATGCTCGCGGCGATGACCGCAATGTCGTGCGCATGGCGGTCGAACCGGATCACGCCGATTACGCCGCGTTCATGGGCGGTGTCTCGAAGCCTCCCGGCTCTGGTGGGCAGTCGGGTGCTCCAGTACAAACCGCGCCGGCTTTCCGTCCCGCACCGGCCACGACCCGACCGACACCGGCGGGCAAACCTGCCTGGGCCTGACGCGGAGATCCCCAATGAAATGCTGGGTCTGCACCCGTCAGGCCCGGGGACTCACGCATGCCGATACCCGTCACGGTATCGGCAATCCCCGGCGCTACCCGATTGACTGGGCGTTCTGCTCGCGACGCTGCCAGGACGCCTTCCATGCGCTGTACGGCACCAGGCTTCGTGCCCTGGACGGCGGCGCAACCCTTGCGGAGAACACGATGATTGATCCGACTGAAGTCGAGCGCGCCGTAATGAAGCGGTGCCTCAAGGCCTTCGGCGAAGCCGCTGGCGAGATCGGTTTCGACAAACCCCTCGGTGCCTACGCCGAGGAAGAAGCCCTGCGCGTGATTGACGCGATCGTCACCTGCTGGACGGAACAAATGGTCTCGCACCACGAGGCGACGCGCCAGCCAGCTTTGCGTGGTACTACGCCTCCACTCGATCCGTTTGCCGACATGGCCGACGACCTGCCGTGGGGGGGCGTGCAATGATGGATTTCAACTCGTCGTCCACGTTGTCGGAACGGATCACGACGCTGATCGATGCCGGCATGCAGCGTGCGGGCAAGCGCCAGGGGATCCGAACGTATCTCGGTGCATCGCGTCTTGGCGCAGCCTGCGAGCGCGCATTGCAGTACGAGTACGAGCGCACTGCCGTCGATCACGGTCGCGGCGTTCCGGGCCGCATGCTGCGCATCTTCGAGCGTGGCCATGTGATGGAGGACTGCATGGTCGCGTGGCTGCGTGATGCCGGATTCGATCTGCGCACGCGCAAGGCCGACGGCGAGCAATTCGGCTTCTCGGCACTCGACGGCCGGCTGCAGGGGCACATCGACGGTGTGCTCGTCGGTGGCCCTGACGACGTCAGCTATCCGGCGCTCTGGGAAAACAAGTGCCTCGGCGGCAAGTCGTGGCGTGAATTGCTCAAGCACCGGCTCGCCGTCGCCAAACCGATCTACGCCGCACAGGTCGCGCTCTATCAGGCCTATCTCGGTCTGCACGAGCATCCGGCCGTGTTCACCGCGATCAACGCCGACACGATGGATCTGTACATCGAGCTGGTTCCGTTCGATGCGGTGCTCGCCCAGCGCATGTCCGACCGTGCCGTGACAGTGATCGGCGCGAGCGATGCCGGCGAGCGACTGCCGCGCGGATTCAATGACCCCACTCACTTCGAATGCCGGATGTGCGCGTGGCAGGACCGCTGCTGGAGGACGCAACCATGAATCATCACGTCTCGACTCCGCTTGCCGCCATGCTCGGTGAGCGTCTGATCTCGGCACGCGAGGCCGCGGTCAGTCTGAATCTGCCGATGTACTGGCTCACGCATGCCTGTGAGCGTGAACGCCTGAAGTTGCCACATTACCGCGTCGGCAAGCTTTTGCGCTTCAAGCTCGATGAACTGGTCGCTTGGGCTGAAGCGCGGCAAGCCATCATCAATCAGACAGCGCATGGGGAGGGCGTCGATGCTGGACTTTAACGATACAGCGCAGCCATCGGCTTCGTTGCCTGAGATTGGGCGCGATGAGATCCACGCAGCATTGCTGGTTCGACTCGAATCGGTACTGACCACCATGTTTCCCGCGGGCAAGCGACGTCGGGGCCGGTTCCTCGTGGGCGACGTCCTGGGCAGTCCGGGCGACAGCCTCGAGGTAGTGCTCGAAGGCGAGAAAACTGGCCTGTGGACCGATCGCGCAACTAGCGACGGTGGCGACATCTTCGACCTGATCGCAGCGTGGCTTGGTGCCAATGCGCAGGTGGATTTTCTGCGCGTGCTGCAGCAGGCCCGAGAGCTAATCGGGCAAAGCGTTCCCATGTCCAGACTGCGCACGAAGAAGGAGGCGCCGGTCGATGATCTTGGCCCGGCCACGGCGAAGTGGGACTACCTTGATGCCAGTGGCCAGCTGATCGCCGTCGTCTACCGCTACGACCCGCCAGGCCGGAAGAAGGAATTCCGGCCTTGGGATGCAAAGCGTCGCAAGATGTCTCCACCCAATCCGCGCCCGCTCTACAACCAGCCGGGCATGGTCGGCGCTTCCCAGGTGGTCTTGGTCGAGGGCGAGAAATGCGCGCAGACACTGATCAATGCAGGCATTGTTGCCACCACGGCAATGCACGGTGCGAACGCGCCCGTCGAGAAGACCGACTGGTCTCCACTCGCGGACATGGCCGTGCTCATCTGGCCCGACCGGGACAAACCCGGCTGGGAATACGCCACGCAGGCAGCGCAGGCCATCCTCACGGCGGGCGCGAAATCCTGCCACATCCTGTATCCGCCTGAGGAGGCATCAGAAGGATGGGATGCAGCAGACGCCGTGTCTGAGGGTTTCGACCTTGCGGCTTTTCTCACCCACGCCCCGCGTGCGCAGATCTATGCCATCGACGCTGAGCAGGAGTCCGCCGTCGGCAGCGATGAATCCGTGTGGGGCACGGAGGACGCCTTGGCGCTGGCTTTCACCCGTCGCTATCACCGCGACTGGCGCTACGTGTGCGCATGGGGGCGCTGGATGATGTGGGACGGCCAACGCTGGCGCTCCGAAGAGACGCTGGCCGCGACCGACCTGATCCGTAGCGTGTGCCGTCACACAGCCGTGCGCGCCGACAACCCGAAGATTGCCGCGAGACTCGCCGGCTCCGGCACGGTCGCGGGTGTCGAACGGCTGGCCCGATCGGATCGCCGGCATGCAGCTACAACTGCCGAATGGGACGCCGACTCGTGGCTGCTCAACACACCAGGAGGCGTGGTCGATCTCACGACGGGCAGGCAACGTGCGCACGACCGTACCGACCGGATGACCCGGGTCACCACGGCGACCCCGGGTGGCGATTGTCCGATCTGGCGGCAGTTTCTCACCGAGATCTCGGGCGGTGATACCGAATTACAGGCCTATCTGCAACGGACGGCGGGCTACGCGCTCACCGGTTCGACACAGGAGCACGCGCTGTTCTTCCTCTACGGCACGGGCGCAAACGGCAAATCGGTGTTCGTCAACACGCTGGCAACGATTCTTGGCGACTATGCGACCAACGCGCCGATGGACACGTTCATGGAGGCGCGCCACGACCGGCACCCGACCGATATGGCTAGCCTGCGTGGCGCGCGTTTTGTGTCGGCGATTGAAACGGAACAAGGGCGGCGCTGGGCCGAGTCGAAGCTCAAGAACCTCACGGGGGGCGACAAGATCTCCGCGCGCTTCATGCGGCAGGACTTCTTCGAATTCCTCCCTCAGTTCAAGCTGTTCGTCGCCGGTAACCACAAGCCTGCGATCCGCAACATCGACGAAGCAATGAAGCGGCGTCTGCACCTGATCCCGTTCACGATCACCGTGCCTCCCGAGCGACGCGACAAGCTGCTCCAGCAGAAGCTTCTGGCTGAGCGTGACGGCATCCTGGCGTGGGCTGTTCAGGGGTGTCTCGACTGGCAACGTCTGGGGCGGCTTGATCCGCCGCAACTGGTGAAGGAAGCGACCGATGAGTATTTCCAGGCCGAGGATGCACTGGGCCGCTGGCTCGACGAACGCTGTGTGCGTGAGGCCAACGCGAAGTCGCTGACCGCCGAATTGTTCGGCGACTGGAAGCAATGGGCGGAATCCGCTGGTGAGTTTGTTGGATCACAACGGCGGTTTTCGGATTTGCTCATCACGCGTGGATGCGAGCAATGGAAAAACACCGCCGGCCTGCGCGGCTTTCGGAGCATCGGCCTCAAGCACCCGTATATGCCCGCTTACACCCCATACACCGACAACTGAGTCGCCATTCGAGCATGCTGAACGGCGCAGCCGGCGCATAACAACGTAACTCCTATACGCGTGCGCGTGCGCGCGCACACAAAGGTATTACGTTTTGCTCTGCCGGCTGCGCCGTTCCCCCCAACAGGAACGACTGCAATCATGATCACGACGATTCTCGCCCTCGATCTGGGCACGACCACCGGCTGGGCGCTGCGCAGGTGTGATGGCGGCATCACGAGCGGCGCGCAACACTTCCGGCCGCAGCGTTTCGAAGGCGGTGGCATGCGTTTCCTGCGCTTTCGTCGCTGGCTCTCAGAGCTGCACGGCAGCGCCGGAGATATTCACGCGGTGTACTTCGAGGAAGTCCGTCGGCACGCGGGTGTCGACGCCGCACATGTGTATGGTGGATTCCTCGCCATTCTCTCGGCATGGTGCGAGCACCACAGTATCCCGTACCAGGGTGTGCCGGTGGGCACGATCAAGAAGCACGCGACCGGCAAGGGCAATGCGGGCAAAGAGGCGGTAATTGCGGCGATGTGCGCGCTCGGGCAAACCGTCACTGATGACAACGAGGCCGACGCACTCGCACTGCTGCACTGGGCCATCGATACGCAGGAGGCAATCGAATGAAGATTCCGATTCCACCTTCCCCGTCGTCGCTCGCGCGTCACCAGCCCTTGACGATGGATGTCGATGCCGTGAAACGCGACGGCTGGCAGCGTCAGCGGATCCTCGTTGTCGCCGAACAGGATGAGCGGCTGGATTTCGTCGAGCGCGAGTTCGTGCGTCGCATCGGCAACCGGCTCTACGGTATTCCGGGAGGTCGTCATGGCTGAGTGGGACATCGATGCCGTAGCAGCCCGGTTTGCGGAAGCCGCTGACACGAGCCGGCGATTGCCTCGTGTCGGTGTGCAGGGCTACTTCAGTGTCTGGCCGGCGTTCGTGCGGCGAGAGTGGGAGATGCTTGCGAACGAGGATCGAGAGTATCGTCCGTTGCCACCTTCGCCGTTGGCGATTGACCGCATGCTCGAGACGATGAAGTGGGTGCAGTGGCTCGAGATCGAGCAGCGTCACCTCGTGTGGATGCGCGCCAGGCAGTACGAGTGGCCCGACATTTGCCGGCGCTTTGGCTGCTGTCGGTCAACGGCATGGCGGCGCTGGCGTAGCTGCATGCAGCAGGTTGCCGACCAGCTCAATGCAGCGATCTGAACGTGATAGTGATTTGAAGTATTTTGGCTCGTTCCAGCGGGCTTGCGCGGTCATACGGGGAGTAGTGCGATTTTAGGCCGTGCAACACTTCGGGCGTTTTCGCGTAGGATTTCAGCTATCTTCTGGACAGTCGTGTGAGCACAGCAGGGTAGCCTGTCCAGTTCGCTGATTTGGTGCGCCGGTCTCCTCGTTGGTCCCCTTGAACCCGCCCGGTGTCATGCCTGGCGGGTTTCTTTTTTCTGCCCATGAATCTGCACATCGACTATCGTCCGATCGAGTCGCTGATCCCGTATGCCCGCAATGCGCGCACGCACAGCGAGGAGCAGGTGGCTCAGATTGCTGCGAGCATCCGTGAGTTTGGGTTCAACAATCCGGTGCTGGTCGATGGTCAGCATGGCGTGATTGCCGGACACGGTCGCATCCTCGCAGCACGCCAGCTTGGCATGGCGGAGCTGCCGGTGATCGAACTGTCGCATCTGTCGGATACGCAGAAGCGCGCCTTCATCCTCGCCGAGAACCGGCTGACCGAGCGGGCTGGCTGGGACGATGAACTGCTGTCGCTCGAACTGGCCGACCTGCAGGCAGCCGGTTTTGATCTCGAACTGACCGGCTTCGATGACGCAGTGATCAAGGATATGCTCGACGCGGACGACACGGCTGGATCGCAGAACGCGGAACCGGCAGACGATGTGCCGGTGCCGCCCGCAGTACCTATCACTCGCGCGGGCGACGTCTGGCTCATCGGTCGTCATCGGCTGATCTGCGGCGATGCAACGGATGCATCTGTCGTTGCCAGCGTCATGGATGGTAAGCAGGCCACGTTGTCCTTTACGTCGCCGCCCTACGGTAACCAGCGCGACTATACCGGTGCGATAGACAACTGGGATGCCTTGATGCGTGGTGTGTTCGCTGCGTTGCCGACGTCCGCCGACGGTCAGGTGCTCGTCAATCTAGGCCTCATTCACCGCGACAACGAAGTCGTGCCGTACTGGGACGGCTGGCTGCAATGGATGCAGGCCAGTGGCTGGCGACGCTTCGCTTGGTACGTCTGGGATCAGGGACCGGGAATGCCCGGCGACTGGAACGGCCGGCTCGCGCCGAGCTTCGAATTCGTGTTCCACTTCAATCGCACTGCACGTCGTCCGAACAAGATCGTGCCATGCACGCATGCTGGCCAGGATTCGCATCTGCGCGCAGATGGCTCGTCGACGGCGATGCGCAGGAAGGACGGCGAGGTCGGTGGCTGGTCGCATGCCGGCAAGCCCACGCAGGACACGCGCATTCCTGATTCAGTGATTCGCATCATGCGGCACAAGGGGCCGATCGGCGACGGCATTGATCATCCGGCCGTGTTCCCGGTCGCGCTGCCCGAGCACATCATGCTTACGTACTCGGATGCGGGTGACATCGTGTTCGAGCCGTTCAACGGTTCCGGCACGTCGCTCATCGCGGCCGAACGCACGGGCCGTCAGTGCAGGGCTGTGGAGATTGCACCGGAGTATGTCGATGTCGCTATTCGCCGCTTCGTACAGCACTATCCCGACGCATCCGTCACGTTGGCTGGCTCTGGCCTGAGCTTCGAGGAAGTTGAGGCCGAGCGCGTCACGATTCTCGAAGCCAACCATGCGTGATCCGGTTGCCGACATCCGGGTCGAGATGCGGCCGGTCGATGCGCTGATTCCGTATGCGAACAACGCGAAGCGGCATACCGATGCTCAGGTCGCGCAGATCGCAGCCAGCATCCGTGAGTTCGGCTGGGGTACGCCGATCCTGGTCGACGGCCAGAATAATGTGATCGCCGGTCATGGTCGTCTGCTTGCTGCACGCAAGCTCGGTATTGTCGATGTTCCGGTGGTGCCAATGGCGCATCTGACCGACATCCAGCGACGCGCCCTGATTCTGGCTGACAACAAGATCGGCGAGAATGCCTCATGGGACGATGAGCTGTTGGGTATCGAGCTGACGGCATTGAAGGATGCCGGCGTCGATCTCTCGATCACGGGTTTTACTGCGGACGAATGGGACGCGTTGATCGCGGGCGAGTCGGCGACTGGATCTGGGCATACGGACGATGACTCAGTGCCTGAGGTTGAGGAAACGCCGGTGTCGCGCGCAGGCGACGTCTGGCTGCTCGGTGAGCACCGCTTGCTGTGCGGCGACGCGACGAAGCCGGAGTCCTACCGTGCACTGCTTGGCGACGAACGGACCAGCATGGTGTTCACCGATCCGCCGTATAACGTCAACTACGCCAACAGCGAGAAAGAGAAGCTACGTGGTAAGAATCGCCCGATCCTGAACGACAATCTCGGCGAGGGCTTCGAGGCATTCCTGACCGATGCCTGCCGCAATCTGCTCGCGGTCACGGACGGCGCGATCTACATTGCCATGTCGTCGAGCGAGCTGGACACGCTGCAGTCGGCATTCCGCTCGGCAGGCGGTCGCTGGTCAACGTTCATCATCTGGGCCAAGAATACCTTCACGCTCGGCCGCGCCGACTACCAGCGTCAGTACGAGCCGATTCTCTACGGCTGGCGCGAAGGTGCCGATCACTTCTGGTGCGGCGCACGTGATCAGGGCGATGTCTGGCAGATCAGGAAGCCCGCGAAGAACGACCTGCATCCGACGATGAAGCCGGTCGAGTTGGTTGAACGCGCGGTGCGCAACAGCAGCAAGAGGCGCGACATCGTGCTGGATCCATTCGGCGGTTCGGGTACGACGCTGATCGCCTGCGAAAAATCAGGACGACGCGCGCGATTGATCGAACTCGATCCGAAGTACGTCGACGTGATCGTGCGGCGCTGGCAGGACTGGACTGGAAAGAGCGCTACCCGTGAGATAGATGGCACGCTCTTCGACCGGTTGCAAACAACTTGTTCTGCGTCTGATGAGCTCCCGCTCCCTCGCGCTTGACTTGTTCTACCCCCTCTCGAGTATCATTGGCTCATCGACCAGAAGCAGGCCAGCGTGGATGCGCCGGAGTAATGTCCGCCATCCCCGATACGGTTCAAAGTCGCGAACGGTTTTGGATCGTGGATATATCCGCGTAAGGCGTTTGGCAAACGCATTTCCTTGGCGATCTGACAGATCTGCCATCGGCACTACCCGGAGGAATAACTGTTCGACGTGTTCCAAGGAGGAGCCTTGAATCACATCGACCCCTCGGGCAGTTGTTTCTCAAGCCAGGAAATCATCAGCTTACGAAAGGAATGAAAATGGCCGACATCATGCAGCTTTGCAATATCGATCAATATGCTTCGTTGATTCGCGACATCCGTGTTCATGGCGTTGTCGCGCACCCCAAGATAAAAGCTGCGATTGGGGAACTTCAGGAACTCGATCGGCTGCAAGCCCTGAACAGCGATCTCCGCACTAACGCTGAGTTTCAGCGTTGCTTTGTCCGTTTCTTTAAAGTCAGGCGGAATGCCCAATGGCAAGCCAAATTTTTCGACAGGCTCACGACTGCATTGCTTGCGAAGAACTCATCGTTCGAATGGCTGTTGGCAGAGGTTCTTGCGACTACAGGAAAAGTTGAAGCATCCTTCGTATCGAAGGGCATTACCAGGATCGATCGGTGTCAACCAACCGTAGATGGCAACGTACTTGGGGTAATGAAGAAATTTTTCCCTGAGATGCCCTGGTCGCTTCTGCGAACCGGATCGCCGTCTGCAAAGACGCGGAGGGCAATCGCTGTCCACAGCGCGCTCGGGCGAGTTACGCACAATCTCTTGGCTACGACTGAATGGGCCGACCTTGAAAAGGAATTCGATCGTGTGCATGGTCAGTCCGGCCTCACCGCAGCCAAAAAACTCGATCTTCTCCTCTGGACCTACGGTTCGGGCAAGAGCACACGAGCATCGAAGCGGCACGCGCCCACGATGGAGCGCGCTTCAATGAAGGCTGGTGAGCTTTTGCGGGGCAGTCAGCCTGCTATGCGGTAAATCCGCTCGCCATCGACCTTGTCGGACGTGATGGTCAGGCCGAGTTTTTTCTTGAACGATCCTGCGAACGTGCCGCGCACGGTGTGCGCCTGCCAGCCGGTCGCTTCGCAGATCTGCGCGATGGTGGCGCCTTCGGGCCGTCGCAGCATGCTAATGACCATCGCCTGCTTGCTGTTCTCGCGCGTGCGGCGTGGTGCCTTGATCCCGAGGTTTGCTTCGGCAGTTTCGACTGCGACCTCCATCTCGGGATCGGCAGCATCGACGGGCGACACCAGTCCAAAGCGCGGCACACCCAGCGCATCGTAACCCTCGGCGGCCACAAACCAGTCGATGCCGTCGGTGATGATCAGGGCGCGGTTCGACAGGCCGTCGATCACCTTCTTGCGGGCGCCGCCCTTGATGTTGTCGGGAAACCAGTCGATCTTGCCGCTGGTATGGTTGATCGCGTAGGCGAGGATCGCGTGTTGCGCGGGCGTCAGTTCGATGGTGCTCATTGTCGTACTCCTCTCGTGGTGGATAACGACTCCATGAACACGCTGTTCAATCATGAAGCCAAGCGGACGATGTGATGCCACGTGGAGCGCCGACGCCGTGCCGGTTCCCAGGATGCGCGGCGGTGCTCACGACGCCCGGCTTCTGCGCTACACATCGTGGATGGACGCATCGCGATTACGGTCGAGCGCGACGCGCGTTCGATGCGGAACTCGGCTTCTACAAGTCGCTGGCCTGGCAGCAATGTCGCGCGGCTTATCTGCGATCGCATCCGCTGTGCTTGCAATGCTCGTCGCGTGGTCTGACCGTCGCTGCTCGCGTCGTGGATCACATCGTGCCAATCAAGGATGGTGGCGCTCGCCTCGACTGGGTCAACCTCCAGTCGCTGTGCACGTCGTGCCATAACCGGAAGACAGCAACCGAAACCGCGCAGCGCGCTCGTCGCCCAACGACTCCATGAAATCCGCGCCGTGTGGGCCTCGCTGCACAGCTGAGCGAAACGGATGCCCGCGCGCGAACGGGCGTGACGGGTGGCGTTGTCGCGGCCCACGGCGGCAACGATGGCCCCTCAGGGGGGATCAGATCTCTGGCGCTTCCGGCCGCCGGATCGTGCGCGTGCCTGAATTTTTGCGCGTGCAAAATGAAAAACTTTTTTTGATGCTCGATGCCCCCCATGGCCGGCCGTAAGCCGCTACCCGCTGCCGTCAAGAAGGTCAAAGGCACCTTGCAGAAATGCCGGATCAATCCGCACGAGCCACGCCCGACCGGAAAGCTCGGTGAGCCGCCCGAGTACATGTCGGATACCGCCAAGGAAGCCTGGCGCTACGCGATCGAGAATGCGCCGCCGGGACTGCTCTCGTCGCTCGATGCCGCCGTGCTGGAACGCTGGGCCAACTGCGCCGGCCTCTATCGGGAGGCGCTGGCCAAGATCAATCGCGCCGGCGTGGCCGGCATGATCATCAAGACGCCGAGCGGCATCCTGCGTCGCTCGCCGCTGATGGACGTGATTCGCGATCTCGCGCTCGAGATGAAAAGCTACGAATCGGAAATGGGCTTCACCCCCGCTTCCCGCTCGCGGGTACAGATTGCGCAGGAGCCGACGAGCGCGCACGATCCATGGTCGGAGATCGCCGGCTGATGGCAACGTCGAGCTACGCGATGACTGCCCGACGGTATGCCGAGGCCGTCGTAGCGGGCAACGTCCCCGCGTGCCGCTGGGTCAAGCTCGCCTGCCAGCGGCAGCTGAATGATCTAGCCCGGTTCAAGGGTAAGAGCAGTCCCTATCGGTTCAATCCGAAGCTGACGGACCGCTCCGGCAGGCCCTTCGCGCCAGCGGACAACCTGTGTTCGTTCATCGAGCGACTGCCCCACGTCAAGGGGCCGCTGGCCGGTGAGTCAATCACACTCGAGCCGTGGCAGGTGTTCATCCTGACCACCGTGTTCGGCTGGGTGCAGGCCGATGGCCGACGCCGTTTCCGGCGCTCATACATTGAAGTGCCGCGCGGCAACGCCAAATCGACGCTGTCGTCTGCAGTGGGCCTGTACATGCTCGCGGCCGACGGCGAAGGCGGCGCAGAGGTGTATTCGCTGGCGACGACACGCGACCAGGCGCGCATCGTGTTTGGCGATGCACAGACGATGGCCCGGCGCAGCGCCGGGTTCCGTTCGCGCTTTGGTGTCGCCGTCGGTGCGCACAACATGAATGTGCTGGCGTCCGGCTCCAAGTTCGAAGCCCTTTCCGCCGAGGGCTCCACGCTCGACGGCCTGAACATCCACTTCGGCTGCGTCGATGAACTGCACGCCCACAAGACGCGCACGGTCTACGACGTGGTCGAAACGGGAACCGGCAAACGGAACAATTCGCTGCTGTGGGTGATCACGACGGCGGGCAGCAACCGGGCCGGCATCTGCTACGAAATCCGCACTTTTGTCACGAAGTTGCTCGAGGGCGTGTTCGAGGACGACAGCCAGTTCGGCATCGTGTACGGCCTCGACGACGGTGACGACTGGACGACCGAAGAAGCGCTGATCAAGGCGAATCCGAACTGGGGCATCTCGGTCCAGCCCGAGGTGCTGGTGCCGCTGCAAGCGAAGGCGATGCAGTTGCCGAGCGCGGTCAACAACTTCAAGACCAAGCACCTCAACGAATGGGTCAACGCCGACACCGCGTGGATGGATATGCGGGCGTGGGACCGGTGCGCGGATTCGGCACTCGATATCGAAAGCTTCATCGGCCAGCCTTGCTGGATTGGTCTGGACCTCGCAAGCAAGACTGACATCGCCGCGCTGATGTTGCTTTTCGTGCATCCGGAGATCGATGGCGGTTATGTGGTCTTCGGCAAGTATTACCTGCCCGAGGAAACGGTGATGGCAACGGGCAACAGCCAGTACGCCGGCTGGATGCGCACCGGTCGGTTAACGGTCACTCCGGGCAACGTGATCGACTTCGGCTGGATCGAGGCCGATCTGATCGAGACGGCGAGCCGCTTCCAGGTCCAGGCCATCGCGTTCGATCCGTTTCAGGCGACGCAGCTGTCGACACGGATGCTAGCCGAAGGCCTGCCGATGATCGAGGTGCGGCCGACCGTGCTGAATTTCTCGGAACCGATGAAGGCACTCGAGGCGCTCGTGCTGCAGCGTCGGCTCCTCCACGATGGCGATCCCGTGCTGGGCTGGATGGTGAGCAACGTCGTCGCGCACCTGGATGCGAAGGACAACATCTACCCGCGCAAGGAGCGCTCCGAGAACAAGATCGACGGGATCGTCGCGCTGATCATGGCGCTGTCGCGCGCGCTCGTCGGTGACGGCACCCCGAAGATGCCCGACGACTACACCTTGATGATCGTATGAGCCCGCTGACCTACAACGCTTCCCTGCTGACCGGTATTGCCCTGATCGGCTCGGGCCTGGCGCTTATCAGCATTCCGGCGGCACTGGTAGCGGTCGGCACGCTTGTGCTCGCGTTCACGGTGTTCGGCGCGCTCATCGCGAGGAAGTGATCCGTGCTGCTATCGATGCGCCTAAACGCGGACACCGGTGACCGGTCTCCGTGGGGCGATTTCTGGTTCTCGCCGGTGCCGTTTCGGGGCACGCCGCACTCGGTCAACGCCGATGCGGCAATGCGGCTCACGGCCGTATTCGCCTGCGTGCGCGTGCTTGCAGAATCCGTCTCAACACTGCCGTTCATGCTGTACCGCGAGCGGCATGATGGACGGAAGACGCCGTTGCACAACCACTGGCTTCACCGGCTGCTCGCCGTAAGGCCCAACGATTTCCAGAATCCCCTGGAATTCCGGGAGATGCTGCAGGGACACTGCACGCTGCGCGGCAACGCGTTCGCGCAGATCGTCTCGAACAGCCGGGGTGAAGTGACAGACCTGCTGCCGCTGCATCCGGATCGTGTGACGATCGAACTGCTGTCCGATACGCAGTGGCGCTACCGGTATACGCGCCGCGACGGCAGCGAGATCGTGCTCGCACGAAGCGAAGTGTTCCACCTGCGCGGTCTGTCGCCGGACGGAATCGTCGGCTACAACCCGATTACAGCCGCGCGCGAAGCAGTTGCCGGTGGACTCGCCGCACAGGACTACGGGATGCGCTTCTTCATGAACGACGCGACGCCGGGTGGCTGGATCGAGATGCCGAACGCGTTTCCGTCCGATGAGAAGCGGCGCGAATTCCGCGAGGCATGGCAGCGTCAGCAGACCGGCCGCAACCGGCACAAGACGGCCATCCTCGAATTCGGCATGAAGTACCACGAGCTGGGCTTGAAGAACGAGGACATCCAGTTCATCGAGACGCGCAAATTCTCCGTCTCTGAGATCGCGCGTCTGTTCCGGATCCCGCCGCACATGATCGGCGACCTGGACAAGGCAACCTTCTCGAACATCGAGCAGCAATCGCTCGAGTTCGTGATCCATACTCTGCGTCCGTGGCTCGTGCGCTGGGAAGAAGCGATCCGCTACTACTTCCTCGGCGAGGATGAGGGTCTCAACGTCGAGTTCCCTGTCACGGCACTGCTGCGCGGCGATGCGCAGGCACGGGCCATGTACTACCACAACGGGATTCTCGATGGCTGGCTGACGCGTAACGAGGCACGCCGCATGGAATCGCTTGATCCGCTCGACGGGCTCGACGAACCGCTGCGACCGCTCAACATGGTCGAGGAAAGCGATGCCAGCAATCCGGATGCTGCGGGTGTTTCACAGGCCCCGGTGCAGCCATCTTCCAGCGAACCTGACGATGTCCCAGACGACGAATCCGACGATGGCGGGAATAACGAATGAAGCATGCGCTCCTGATCTCTGAATTTCTCGCGACGCCATGGGCCGTCATGCCCGAACGGCTGTCGGCGTTTGCCGGCGTCATCGCGCGCTGGTCGCTCGGCAGCGTCGCCGATGCCGACACGATGGCACAGGTCCGGGCTGATGCCGCTACCGTGGCGGCACGGCGTGGCACAAGCGCACGAGCAGGCAACGGCTCGATCGCCGTGCTCCCGATGTACGGCGTCGTCACGCAGCGCGGAAACATGGCAGAAGACATCTCCGGCCCTGGTTCGATGAGCACGCAGCTATTCGCGCAGACCCTGCGTTCGACGCTCGCGGATGACTCTATCGACGCGATCCTGATCGATGTCGATTCGCCTGGTGGCAGCGTCTACGGCGTGCAGGAACTGGCCGACGAGATCTACCAGGCACGCGGGCAGAAGCCGGTCGTTGCCATCGCAAACAGCCTCGCCGCAAGTGCCGCGTACTGGCTCGGGAGTGCCGCGAGCGAGTTCTATGTAACGCCTGGCGGCGAGGTCGGATCGATCGGAGTGTGGTCGGCGCACGAGGACTGGTCAAAGGCGCTGGCAGATTCCGGCGTCACGACCACGCTCATCTCGGCGGGAAAATACAAGACCGAAGGCAACCCGTACGGTCCGCTTTCCGCCGATGCGCAGGCGTTCATGCAAAGCCGGGTCGACGAATACTACGGCGCATTCACGAAGGCCGTGGCCCGCAACCGGGGCGTACCAGTTGCAACTGTGCGCGATGGCATGGGGCAGGGGCGCGTGCTCGGCGCACAGGCCGCAAAGGACGCCGGCATGGTCGATGACATTGCCACCTTCGATGACGTGATCCGGCGCATGTCAAAAAACCTGCGCCAGTCTGTGAAGGCAAAGGCAGCAGATTTTCCTGCTGCTCCTCAGGCCCAGCCCGCAGTCACCGAGGGCATGGGACGCATCGCGTGCCGGCGGCGTCTCCTCGAACTGATCGGCACGTAATCCCAACCCGTCTCATCTCTCGACCTCGCTGCAGATCTCATTGCAGTGAGGTTTTTTCATTTCTGGAGCCTGATATGAGCAAAACCCTCCGCACCCTGCAGCAGCGCAAGGCTGCACTGGTGGCCGACGCGCGCAAGCTGGTCGACACCGCCCACGCCGAAGATCGTGACCTGAACGAAGCCGAGGCGACGCAGTACGACACGCTGATGGCATCGATCCAGTCCACGCAGCGCCAGATCGAGCGCGAGGAAGCACTGATCGAGGCCGAACGCACCGCAGGTGTGCCGATTCCCGAGGGGGCGCGCATCAGCGTGTCGGAGAACGTCGAGCAGGATCCGAAGCGCGGCTTCCAGACCCTCGGCGAATTCGCCCGCTCGGTGCACATGGCCACCGTCAATCCGATGCGTGCCGACGACCGGCTTCGGTTCGGTGGCATTGGCGCGGTCGCACCGACCACCTACGGCGGCGAAGGCTCCGGCCCGGATGGCGGTTTTCTGATTCCCCCGGAGTTTTCGCGCGACATCTTTACGCTGTCGCTGGGCGAGGATGCTCTGCTGCCGTACACCGACGACTACGACATCGAGGGTAACTCGATGGTGTTCCCGAAAGACGAAACCACGCCGTGGGGCACCGACGGGATCCGCGCGTACTGGCAGGCCGAGGCCAATACCGGCACGGCGACCAAGCCCAAGCTGTCGGCAACGACGCAGTTCCTGCACAAGATGATGGCGCTCGTGCCGCTGACCGATGAACTCATCGCGGACGGCCCAGCCCTCGGCCAGTATCTGAACCGCAAGATCGGCGACTCGATCCGCTGGAAGACCAACGATTCCCTGCTGTTCGGCGCCGGCAACGGGATGCCGATCGGCGCACTACAGGGCAATGCGGCGATCGTGGTTTCGAAGGATTCGGGTCAGGCCACGCAGACGCTGACCATCTCGAACCTCTCGAAGATGATCTCGCGGCTACCGCCGGGCTCGTTCGGTCGCGCGATCTGGCTCGTGAACAACGACGTGCTGCCCGCGCTTTTCACGCTCACGCTCGGCAACTACCCGATCTATCTGCCGATCTCGGCCGGCGCGCAGGAGTCGCCCTACGGGATGCTTCTCGGCCGTCCGGTCTTCGTCTCGCAGCACGCGAAGAGTTTCTCGTCGCAAGGCGACGTGATCCTGCTCGACATGTCGTACTACCGCACCATCAAGAAGGCGTCCGGGATTGAAACCGCCACGTCCATGCACCTGTACTTCGATGCCGACGCGATGGCCTTTCGCACGGTGTTCCGCCTCGATGGCCAGCCGACCATCGTCAATCCGATCAAGCCGGCAAACGGTTCCAACAATCTGTCGCCGTTCATCCAGCTCGCAGCCCGCTGATTCCGGGAGGATCCCAATATGTTTCCGAGCCTGAAACCCACTGATTTCGAGGCGCTGCTCACCTCGATCGATCCCGCCAACCAGCCGGCCGGCACCGTCGCCACGGCCTGGGTGCCGGTGCAGAATTTCCACACGTTCCTCGCGCTTATCGGTACGGGCGCAATGGGCACGAATGCCACGCTCGACGCAAAGATCCGTCAGGCGCAGGATGCGACCGGCACCGGCGCCAAGGATCTGCCGAACATGGCGATCACGACGATCCAGGCGGCCAGCGGTGCCAACGTGCAGGCGCTCATCAACTTCCGCAGCGGCGACGTCGACACGAACAACGGCTACGCGTTCGTGCAGCTCTCGCTCACGGTCGGCACGGCAGCCTCGTTTGTTGCCGCGTACCTTTTCGGTGTCGGTGGCCGCTTCGATCCGCCGGTGGATGCATCAGCGTCGATTCCGGTCAATCTCGGCGACGCGAGCGTCGTCCAGATCGTCTGACGGTCACATTGCCTGAGCCATGCCGGAAATCCTGCTGCAGCGGCCGGTGGGCGAGCCCGTCGATCTCGCGGAGGCCAAGCTGCACCTGCGCGTGACCGACGATGCCCAGGATACGCTCATCGCGTCGCTCGTGACCACCGCCCGGATAGCCGCTGAGACCATCACCCGCCAGCAGCTGCTCCACGCTCGCTACCGGCTCGTACTCGACCGTTTCCCGATGGCCGGCATCGGCACACCCCTACCGTTCGAGCACGTGATCAACTACCCGGCCTTTGCCATCGTGCTGCCGCACGCGCCGCTCGTCGATGTTGTGTCGATCGACTATCTCGACATGAACGGCACACCGCAGACGATGGATCCGGGCGACTACGTGCTCAACGCGGCGCTCATGCCCGCGATCATCACGCCCGGATTCGGCAAGATCTGGCCGATCCCGCTGCCGCAGATCGGGGCGGTCACTGTGACGTATGACGCTGGCTACATGTCGGTCTGCACGGTCCAGGGCGGTCTGCCCGCGACGCAGATCCAGGTGCGCGGCCCCGTCACGTGGAATGTCGGCGATACCGTCCGGTTTTTCAATTCGGGCGGAATATTGCCGACGCCATTGCAGGCTGACGTGCCATACACGGTCACGACAGCGAGTGCGGGCCTCTATGCCCTGCAGGATCCGGGCGGTAACCCGGTCACGCTGTCGGATGCAGGCAGCGGCACAAGTTATGTCTATGGTGGCCCGGAGCCGGTGCCCGAGGGCATCCGCAACTGGATCCTGCTGCGCACCGGCTCGCTGTATGAGAACCGTGAGGAAGTCGCGATCCTCAACCGGGGCAAGGTCGAGGAACTGCCGTTCGTGGCGGGGCTCCTCGATCCCTACCGGATGTCGTTGCCATGATGAGGTTGCCATGACCACGCAGATGCGCGCCGGGCAGCTGAACCGTCGGGTTGCCGTCCAGCAGCGCAGCACGGCCCGGGACAGTTTCGGCCAGCAGGTCGAGACGTGGACGGCGATCAAGTCGGTCTATGCGTACATCGAAGCCCTGAGCGGCGATAAGCGTGCCGCCGCGCAATCGATCTCGACGGATGTCTCCCACCGTTTCACAGTCCGGTATGACGCGATCTTTGCTGATCCGCGTGTCGTGGCGACCTATCGCATTGTCTACGCGGGGCGGATTTTCGATATCGCTGCGGCGCTGAACATCGATGAATCGAACCGGACCGTCGAGCTGCTGGCGAACGAAGGACTGACCTATGGCTGAACTGCGCTGCATCAAGGGGCTGGATGAGTTTGCCCGCGCGCTCGAGCAGCTGCCCCGCAATATCGGGCGCAACGTGCTGCGTGGAGCGGTCAATGCTGGCGCCACCGTGCTGCGCCAGCAAGCGGTCGTGTTCGCGCCGGTCTACGAGGGAGATGATCCACGAGCCGATCCCGGCCGTA
This sequence comes from Burkholderia sp. WTPI3, assembly GCF_021483755.1. Taxonomy (NCBI): domain Bacteria; kingdom Pseudomonadati; phylum Pseudomonadota; class Betaproteobacteria; order Burkholderiales; family Burkholderiaceae; genus Burkholderia; species Burkholderia sp. WTPI3. The sequence continues at coordinate 35,007 of NZ_JAGIXF010000008.1, forward strand.
TCCGGCGCGCGATCTACCAGAAGCAGATTCCCGAGCGCTCGAACGAACTGCTGCAGGTGTTCTACGTCGGCGTGCGGCGTGGCCGGAAGAACCAGGTCAAGGTTGTGCGCGGCCGTATTACGAATCTCGACGCGTACTACTGGACGTGGCTCGAGTTCGGCCACGCGTATGTCCCCCCGCGCCCGAAGGGCGTGACGCTGAAGGCACATCGGACGGCCGTGAAGACCGCCCCCGGCGCAATCTGGGTGGAGCCCCGCTCGTTCATGCGGCCCGCGTTCGCCATCGCGAAGGACCAGGCAATCCAGGCCATGATCGACTATCTCGAGACCCGCATCCCGAAGGAAGCGGCAAACCTCGGGCTATTGATGAAGTAGCTGCGTGAAATGACCACGATCCAGGAGCAGGTCGCGGCACTCCTGCAGCCCCTTTCCGCCGGTGGCGCCGCACCCCAGGTGCAGCTGCAGGATGGCACGTATCCGTACATCGTCTACCGGCGTCTCGCGAGCCCGGTCTGCAACACGCTCGCCGGCAATGGCTCACCGCCCATCAACAACACGCTCTTCGAGATCTCGTCCTGGGGCTACACCTACACGGATGCCGTCGCGACGGCTGCGGCCGTGGCCGCTGCGTTCCAGTCGTGGACCATCCAGAACGTCCTGCAGCACGAGCAGGACCTGTACGAATCCGACGTGAAGGCTTTCCGCGTCGTGCAGACGTTCTCTGTCTGGCACGACTGATCTGTTTTCCCTGCTGTTTCCTTCCCTGGAGCCACTCCCATGACCTCGACTGCCATTTCGTCGCAGGGCTCGTCGCTTGCCGTGTCGGGCGGCGCCGGCGCCGCCGTCAGCATCACCGGAATCATTCTCGGATACCCCACCATCATCGAGGCGACCGCGCACGGTTTTGCCAACGGCGACGTGGTGTCGTTCGCAGGCGTAGGCGGTGAAGCTGGCCTGAACGGCCAGTCCTTTGTCGTGACCAACGTGACGCCCAATACGTTCGCGATCGGCTACAACTCGACCGGGGGCCCGTCATGGACCTCGGGCGGCACGGCCACGCCCATCGCGTGGACACCGATTGGCAACTTCAAGACCATCAAGGGGTTTGATGGCAAGACCTCGAAGCTCGATGCGACGAACCTGGCCTCGCTTGCCAAGGAATACCGCGCGGGTCTGCAGGATCCGGGCAATTTCAGCTTCGACATCGATATTGACCTCGCCGATGCCGGCCAGCTTGCGCTACAGACACTCAAGGCGAGCAGCGCGCTCGCAAACTACAAACTAACGCTGCCCAATGCGCATACCGCGACCTTCACCGCGTTCGTCGAGTCGTTCCCCTGGGATGGTGGCGTGGACAAGCTGCTGACCGCCACCGTCAACCTGATCATCACGGGGCCGATCACCTTCGCGTGACGCCTGCCTATTTCTTTCTGCCTCACTACGGAACTGCCATGTCTACCATCCTGAACAAGGCGGCGATCCTCGCTGCCAGCGACCTGACGACCGCAACTGTCGATGTGCCCGAATGGGGCGGCGCCGTCATCCTCCGCACGATGACGGGCACGCAACGCGACGCCTATGAAACCAGCCTGATGACGAAGGATGCATCGGGCCGGTACACCGTCGATACCGAGAACATGCGCGCGAAGCTCGTGATCTTCACGGCGGTCGATGAGACTGGCACACCACTTCTCACGCTGGATGACCTGCCTGCGCTCGCGGGCAAGAATGCAGCGGTCATCGAGCGGCTGTTTGTCGCCGCGCAGCGCATCAACGGCCTGTCAAAGGATGCCGTGGCAGACGCAGAAAAAAACTCCGTGAGCGGCCAGCCCGACGCTTCTGCTTCCGGCTTGCCGCAGCCCTCGGCATGACGGTCCGGCAGCTGCTCGCCAATCTCGACAGCAGTGAGTTGACCGAATGGATGGCCTTCGAGCGCCTTGAGGCCATCGGTGAGGCGCGCGCCGACCTGCGCGCCGGCATCATCGCCGCCGCCGTCGGCAACCACGGCAATCGCGCCCTGCCGAAGGCCTACCGCGCGAGCGATTTCATGCCCTACCTGCCCCGTGTCGAAGAGAAGCCGATCTACTTCGAAGACCCCGAGCAGCAGTCCGCCACGATCCTGAAACTGGTATTCAACCGCACGTAAGCGTTCCGCCATGTCGCTCGGTTCTCTCGTTCTCGAACTGCAGGGCAATGTGGCCCGCACGCAGGAAGACATGGGGCGCCTTCAGCAGATCGTCGAATCTGCAATGCGTCGCATGGATGCGGCAGCCTCCCGCACGTCCGACAACATCCAGGGTGTGGCCGCTGCGGGCCGGGCGATCCAGCGCGTGCAGGGCGCCGAGGAAGCCGCAGCCAGCATCGAACGGGTCGGTCACGCGTCGGTGGGTGCGCGCCGCGAGATGCTGGTGCTCGCCCACGAACTCGCCACTGGTAATTTCAAGCGCGCAGCGGGCTCGCTCATGGTGCTCGGCGAGCGTATCGACATCATGTCGAAGCTGACCTCTCCGGCCGGAATCGCGATTGCCGCTCTGGCTGCCGCTGTGGCCGGCTTCGCGGCACTGGCGATCAAGGGAGCGATGGAGTCGGCCGAGTTTGCCCGCTCGATCATGCTGACCGGCAACTACGCGGGCCAGACCGAGGCCAGCTATAACCGGCTGTCGCGCAGCGTGGCGGATGCCACGGGCGCCACGATTGGCAATGCGCGCGAGATCACGCAGGCACTGATTTCATCGGGGCGCGTCAGTTCCGGCGCCCTTGAGTCCGTGGCACTGGCTGCCGCCCGGCTGCAGGTCATGACTGGCCTGAGCGCGCAAGAGATTGTCCGTCAGTTCTCCGGTATGTCCGACGGCGTACTGAAGTGGGCACTCGAGGCGAACAAGCAGTATCACTTCGTCGACGGCGCACTTTACGATCACGTCAAGGCGCTCGAGCAGGCCGGTCAGCAGGAAAAGGCGATGGAAGTCGCCTCGACGGCGTTCTACCAGCACCTCGGTACGACCGCAACGGAAAACCTTGGCTACATCGAGCGGGCCTGGCGTGGTCTGAAATCCGCGATCAGCGACGCGGCCGATGCACTCATGTCGGTCGGGCGCGCCGAGACGGCGGCGGAATCAGCAGCGCGGATCAACCGTACGCTCACCGCCATGCGCTCGGGCCAGACCGACTTCGGGTACGCGATGAGCGTGGGTGATGGCTCGGCGATGAATTTCCAGGCAGGCGGCAGCTATGGCGACCTGATGCGTCAACAGTCGGCCGCCACGTCGCTCGCGCGCCGCCAGCAGGATGCCGCGTCGCTGGCCGCCTACAAGGCGCACACCGATGAGATGGTGGTCGCCGCGAAATCCCGCTGGGATGAGCTCACGAAGGCGCACAAAATCGGCGCGGAACGTCTGAGGGAGGAGCTCGACGAAGCCACGCGCGTCGGTCAGCAGGCCGGGGCTTCGCCCACTGACATCGCCGCAATGCAGGATCGCATCCGCAAGGAATACAGCCATGGCGATGGAGCTGGGCTCAATCGGGCGAATCTCGACGCCCAGACGCAACCGATCCAGGAGCAGATCACCGCACAGGGGCGACTGCTGCAAGATCGCCAGAAGCAGCTCGAGCTGCAGTATCGGGACGACCGGATCAGCGAGCAGGCCTATTACGATCAATCGAAGGCGGCAATCGAGCAGTACAACGCGCAGATCCGCACCCTCTACGACCAGCAGATCGCGATTGTGGAAAGTGCGGCGAAGCGCACGGCCGACGCCCGGACCCGCGTCATGCTGACGAACCGGGCGAACGCGCTGCGCAACGACGAACAGCAGGCGCTGCTGCAGTCGTCAGAACGTCTGTCCGAGCTGACAGAAAAGCAGACCGAGGACACGCGTAAATACCGGGACGAGGTTGAGAAGCTGAACTCGGAACTTGGCAAGCTCGACCGTGACCCGGGTCGCATGGCCGGCGCCGACTTCGATCGCGAGCACGGTCATCTGCAGCGGCAGGCCACGCTCGCCGGCGATACCGACACGCTTGCCACGCTCGCGCAGGCGCGTAACGCCGCGATCGCCCAGGCGCAGATGAATTCGCTGAAGCAGGAAGCCGAGCAGATCACCCAGCGGCTCACGCTCGCAGAGAAGGAGCTGGCCCTCGCACAGGAAACCGGCGAGAAAGGTGCGGTGGCTGGCATGATCGAACTTGGCCAGCTACGCCAGCAGGCCGCGCAGCAGCTCGCACAGATCCAGGAGCAGATGCAGGGCATCGCCTCAAACTCTGGCCTGCCACAACTCGATCTCGAGGCGCAGCAATTCGGCCTGCAGGTCCAGCAACTGTCCGCCTCGAGCAGCGTGCTCGGCAAGTCGATCTCCGATGTCTTCGCCAACTCGTTCGCGAACATGCTGGACAACACGATCACGCGGACGAAGACGCTGCGCCAGGAATTCCTTGATATGGCCAACAGCATCGAGCAGGCCATCACGAAGATCGTCGCGCAGGACCTGACGAACCAGCTCTTCGGTATCGGCTCGGGCAATGGTTCCGGCGGCAGCAGCACCGGCGGATGGCTCGGGCAGCTGTTCAGCTGGGGCATGGGGTTGCTCGGGCTGACGGGCGGCAGTGCAATGTCGTTCTCGACCGATCTCATGCCCTCCGGCCTGATGGGATTGACGCCTGATTTCAGTGTCGGCGCGGACGATATCGGCAGCCTGCTGACCTACCCCTTCCACATGGCGTCCGGTGGCGATGCATCGCCCGGTGGCCTGTACGAGGTCAACGAGAAAGGGCCGGAGCTGCTGACGGTCGCCAACCGCACGTTCCTGATGATGGGCGACCAGGGCGGTACCGTCACACCGGGAAGCGCATCCAGCGGCGGAGGTGCCGGGCACACGTTCAACCTGAACATTGCCGTGCCACCGGGCACGACGCGCCAAAGCGCGCAGCAGCAGGCACAGGCAATCATGCGTCAGGCGAACATCGCGATGGCGCGCAATGGATGATTGAGCGATGACGACGTTTCTGGAATTCCCGCGCTTTCCGGACAACATCGCGTTCGGTGCCACGGTCGGCCCCACGTATCAGACTGTCGTCAACCAGGTCTACAGCGGGCGTGATGCACGTATTCCGGCCTGGACGCAGGCACGTATCCAGTTCGAGGTCGGGCGCCGCGCGATGAATGCGGCGGATACCGCGTCGCTGGATGCGTTCTTCCGCACGGTGAAGGGCCGCGCGTACGGGTTTCGCATCAAGGACTGGACCGATTACACGGACGGGGGTGCCGGCGTGCTGGTCGCGACGGCGACGAGCGGCGTGTACCAGATGACCCGGCTCTATTCGAACGGCGCGCTCACCGAATCGCGCCTGATCCAGAAGCCGGTCGCAGGCAGCGTGCAGGTTATGAAATCCGGTGCGCCGCTTGCAACCGGTGTCACGCTCGATACGACAACCGGGCTCGTGACGATCACGCCAACGCCAACTGGCTCGGCCGCGCTCACGTGGACCGGGCAGTTCGATGTGCCCGTGCGGTTTGATGTTGACCAGATGAAAAAGCAGGTCATGGACCGCAACGGGCCGCTCGGCGATCTCATGGTCGACTGGGGCTCGATTCCGCTGATCGAGATCCGGCCGTAGTTCGTCATTTATTCCCATGCGTTCGATCCCGTCCGCCCTCGTCGCTACACTTGAGAGCGAAGTGCAGACCGTCTGCACGCTCTGGCAAATCACCCGCACCGATGGGCAGGTCTTCGCGTTCACCGATCTCGATCAACCCGTCACGTATGGCGGCCTGACGTATCAGTCGGCAGGGGGCTACACGCACTCGCAGATCGAGAACACGAGCGACCTGTCCACCTCGAACCTGGAGGTCCAGGCCGTGTTCGACAGTTCCGCGATCACGCAGGCCTCACTGGAATCCGGTCAGTGGGATTTTGCGCAGGTCACCTGCATGCTTGTCGATTACACGAACCCGTCGGCGGGCGCGGTGACGCTGGCGAGTGGCACGCTCGGGCAGGTGACGATCACGAATGGTGCGTATCAGGTTGAGATGCGCGGCGTGGCCCAGCTGATGCAGCAGGAACAGGGCGACGTGTACAGCCCGACGTGCCGCGCGCAGCTGGGTGACGCGAAGTGCATGGTCAATCTGACGTCGCTCACCTTCAACGGTACGGTCGCGAGCGTGAGCGGCGCAACGAGCTGGAGCGACCCGGGCCTCACGCAGACCGGGCCGGTCGTCGCCTATTCCGACACGACGGGCCACAAGATCCCGACGCGCTCGCCGTTCACGGTCCAGGTTGTGCCGCCCAACGGCGGGGCCTTTGTCTCGACCATTTCGGTCGTCGATTCGTACGGCACCACGTACAGCGTCGGGACCGGATCCGGGCAGTACACCGTTTCGGCCACGGGCCTCTACACCTTCAACAGCGCGCAGGCCGGCGGCGAGATTTTCATCAGCTACAACTACACGGTCGGTTATTTTGCGTTCGGCAAGGTCAAATGGCTGACGGGCCAGAACGCCGGCTTCGTGATGGAGGTCAAGTCGTTCACGCCGGGCACCGTGACGCTTGCGATGGCAATGCCGTTTCCTGTGACGGTCGGCGACACGTACACGATCACGGCCGGCTGCGACAAACAGCTCGGCACCTGCTACGCGCGCTACAACAACATCGTCCATTTCCGGGGTGAGCCCTTTATACCGGGCCCCGACCTTCTTCTCTCGCCGCAGGGCAACTGAATGGCAACGGGCATCGTTTCGCGCGAGCAGTTCGTCGTCGAAGCCCGGGACTGGCTCGGCACCCCGTACCAACATCAGGGACGTTTGAAGGGCATCGCCTGCGACTGCATCGGTCTTGTGATCGGCGTATCGCGCGCGGTCGGTCTCGAAGTACCCGACGCCCCCGGTTACGGGCGCCGCCCGGATGGACGGCTGCGTGGCACGCTCGAAGCTCACCTGATACGAGTTCCGGTTGTCGATGCCCAGGGCGGTGATGTGCTGCTGTTCGCGTGGCATGCGACACCGATCCATGTGGCAATCCTCACCGATGCGGACCACTTCATCCACGCGTATCTGCCGAACCGGCGCGTCGTCGAATCGCGCCTCGATGAGAAGACCCGGCGCAACGTGATCGCCGCCTACCGCATCCCTGGAGTCTGCTGAATGGGCCAGCTCGTTCTGTCTGCCGCTGGCGCCGTGGTCGGAGGTGCGGCCGGCTTTCTGATTGGCGGGCCAGCCGGTATCGCCGAAGGCGCAGAACTCGGGTGGATGGCGGGGGGCATTGCCGGTGGCCTGCTGTTCCGCCAGAAGGGGCCGCAGCCCGCCGACATCCGTATCCAGGACAGCGCATACGGCAAGCCGATTCCGCTCGCCTATGGCATCTACCGGATCGCCGGCAACATCATCTGGGCCGGCCAGCCTTACGTTGCCAGCGGCGGCAAAGGGGCAGGCGGCAAAGGACCGCAGCAGCAGAAAGTGTCGATGTCGTTCGCGGTCGGCCTGTGTGCAGGTCCGATTACGGCCGTGCGGCGCATCTGGGCCAACGGCAAGCTGATCTACGACGTGTCCAATCCGTCGAATTTCCAGGCGATCAGTGGCTCGAACCAGATGGTGACGAATTTCACCCTCTACCCCGGCGATGAAAACCAGCTGCCCGATCCGGTGATGCAGGCCACGCTCGGCGTGAACAATACGCCCGCGTACCGGGGACTGGCCTACGTCGTCTTCAACGCCCTGGATTTGTCGCAGTGGGGCAACTACCTGCCGTCGCTCTCGGTCGAGGTCGTCACGGCGCCGGCTGCGCTCGCCACGTCGAGTTCGGCCTCGACCTATGCATACTCGACCACGCTCGGGACCTTCTTCATGGCGCCGTGCCTGTCTGCCTCGGGCGGCATCGCGATGGGGTATGGGTACTACTTTGGCTACAACGGCGTCACGGTTGCGAACCTGAGCGCCTATGGTGCCGTCCAGACCCAACTACTCAACTGGAGCGGCAACCGGGGCGGCATCAACATGCCGCTCGGCTACAGCGATGTGCCCGGCATTTACACGTGGCCCGGCTGGCTGCATCCAGACGGCTCTTACGACGACATGAGCCTCACGGGCAGTATGGATCTTGGCTTCGATGGTGACGAGGCGTGTTTCTGGCGCAACGGCAGCGACATCTTTCTGAGCTCTTGCTATACGACGAGCGGCCGCCCAATTTACCGATGTGATCTCTCGCAACAGGGGTTGATCGTCGCGCAGAGCACCCAGCTGGGCGAATGGCACATCCTCGGCGGTTCGGCCACGCATGTCTATGGATTCGACGATTTGACTGGTCATCTGTTCCAGTTTGACCGCGACACGCTGGCCGTCACCGCCACGTATACCGGCATCAATTTCAATGCAAACACCGGGTATGTGCTGACGGACGACTACATCTACACGGTCGGCGACAACCAGGCCGTGTGCCTGTTCCGGCCATCACAGAACACGTACACGGTGCTCGGCTACGCCCCATTCGGCGTCTCGACGATGGTGGCCATCAATGAGAATTTCTTCGTGTTCGCCTCGGGCGCGAATCTCGGCAGCATCTCACTTGGCTACATGTGGATCTCGCAGGGCCAGACCTTCACGACAGTCGGCAACGCCGTGGCGGACCTGTGCAGTCGTGCTGGCCTGTCAGCGTCGCAGGTCGACGTCTCCCAGCTCACTGACGTGCTGAACGGCTACTGCGTGACGAACCATTCGACCACGCGCAGCAATCTGGGCCCGCTGATGTCCACGTACTTCTTCGATGCGTGCGATTCGGGCGGCGTGATCCGGTTCGTCAAACGCGGCGCCCAGCCGGTCGGCACCTTCCTGTATACCGATCTTGGAGCCTCCCCAAATCTGGGCGACACGGCGAACACGACACCGGTTACCGAGACGATCGCGCAGGAGGTCGATCTGCCGCGCTCGATGCAGTTGACTTACCCGGAACTCGGCGACGACTACAACCCGAACACGCAGCGCGCGATGCGCGCGTACACGAACTCGAACCGCGACACGGTCATGCAGGTGCCGATCGTGCTCGCGGGCTCTGATGCGCTGGTGCGCACTCAGGCGATGCTGTGGTCAGCATGGGTCGGCCGCAAAACCTTCCACTTCTCGACAGGCCTCGCGTACCTGCAGTACGAGCCGGGCGATGTGATGACGCTGCAAGGAGCCAATGGCGAGAGCTGGACGGTCCGCGTCACGCGCTGCCAGTACGACGGACAGGGGTCGCTGATCTGGACCGCCGCGCTCGAGGAGCCCGACATCTATCCGGGCTCCTCATACACGGCGCAGGGTGGCACGGCACTTGGTTTCGCGAGCCAGCAGATCGATTACAGTGGGCCGACCATCCTGGCGGTGCTGGACATTCCGCCTCTGCGCGATGCGGACAGCACGCCGGGCCTCTACATTACCGCGTGCGGTATGGCTTCGTCGTGGCCCGGTGTGGCGATCGACCTGTCGCGCGATGAAGTAACCTTCACGCAGTTTGCACAGATCACGCACGCATCGGTCACCGGTTACGCGGCGAGCGTTCTCTCATCGTTCGGCGGCGGCAATCTTCCCGACGAGATCAACACGGTCAGCATCGTGATTTACGAAGGCGCGCTCGCCTCGTGCAGCTATGCGGATTTCCTTGCCGGAGCAAATGCAGCGTGGCTGGGCGGTGAGATCCTGTTTTTCCGCACTGCCACGCAGACGGCGGCCAACACGTGGACGCTGTCGGGTCTGTTGCGCGGGCGTGGCGGCACGGAAACAGCCATGCCAACCCACACCGCCGGCGAGCGCTTCGTGCTGCTCGATCCTGCGGCGATCGCGTCCATGCCGATCCAGACAACGGATTTCGGCTCAACGCTGTATTTCGAGACGTTCCTGCTCAACCTGTTCTCGGGCTCGCCCGGTGCGCAGGTGAGTCTCACGCCGAAGAATGGGCGGGTGATGCCGCTGTCGCCCGCGTACTTCACGGCCGCACACGGGAGTTCGGCCAGTACCTCGGACATCTCACTGTCGTGGATCCGGCGTGCCCGGGTGCGCGCCCAGTGGCTCGATGGGGCCGACGTGCCGCTCGATGAGTCGGCCGAGAACTACACGCTCACGATCCTGAATGGCTCGACCACGGTCCGAACCGTCACGATTGCCGGCAATGGCGCGGGCGGCACGTACACGTATACAGCCGCCAACATCTCGGCAGACGGCTGGTCGACGGGGGCGACGATTACCTTCTGCGTGCAGCAGAACAGCGATCAGGGCGTGCTCGGCGCGCCCTCTACGACGTTGATCACGAGGTAACACGATGTCCAACAGCACGACGTTGCTCGACACCATCGCGACGAATCAGGCCGCCAAGGAAGTAATCGCCAATGCCCTGTTTGATGCGGCGAGTCCCGCGATGATCTGGGGCCGGCGTGCGAGTACGACGAGCGGCCTGACATGGGGTTATTACGGCGGCACGTATATGGTCGGCACCACCGCCAATGCGATCGCGAACGGTACCGTTTCGCTGACGGCGAGCACGACTAACTACGTCTGCGCGAACGCCTCGACCGGCGCTGTGTCGGTCAACACGACGGGTTTTCCGGCAGGGTCGATTCCGCTCTACCAGATCCTGGCCAGTTCGACCGGCGTCTCCAGCTACACCGACTGCCGGAGCTACCAGCCGAGTGTCATCGCCGGCACCATCCGCGGCGCGACGAGCGAAGGCAGCGGAATACCCCTACTGGATGTGACGAATTCGACGCCGCAGATGCTGGCCTTCAAGTCGCTGATTGGCGGCTCGGGGGTGACGGTCACCGACGGCGGAACGAACGGGATCACGATCAGCACGAGCGGTACGAGCGGCACCGTCACGGGCGGCAGCAACGAAGGCGGCGGTGTCGGCGTGCTCGATACGGTCGGTTCGACCTCGAGCAATCTTGCGTTCAAGACGCTCGTGGCGGGCTCCGGTGTCACCCTCACCGATAACGGCGCCGCCGGCATCGAAGTCACTGCGAATGCCGCTGCCGCCGTCGCGCCGGCGATCCAGCAGAACGGTACGACCGTCGTCAGCGCGGCGACGCAGATCAATTTCCAGGGCGCGCAGGTCACCAATCCGGGCGGATCGCAGGCGCAAGTGTCGCTGTTCTCGGGGTTCGGTACGCCCGATCAACCACCGAAGCTGTCGAATTTCACCTGGGTCAACCAGAGTGGCGCAGCGGCACTACAGGAGCCTTGGGGCATCAGCCTGTCCACGCCGAAAGCGGGTGGTGAGAACTGCGCATGCCTTATGATCGCTGCCCCCGCGACGCCCTACCAGGTCGTCGCCCGCATGCGCGCGTTACCGGCCAGCTCCAGCTACATCAAGTGCGGTCTGGTCTGGCGCAATAGTTCGAGCGGGCTGCTGCAGGTCGCGGGCCTGCTTTATCAGAGCGGATTCCAGTACGGTATCGGCAACTTCAACAGCCCGACGTCGTGGAACGGATTTCAGGGTTCGCAGTACGCGATGACCTTCTGGCCGGACTGGCACCGGATCCGGGATGATGGGACGAACCGGTACTACGATGTGTCGCCGGACGGCGTTACGTGGGTCAACATGTATTCATTCTCACGCACGACGTTCCTCACACCGGACCAGGTCGGCTTTTTCGCCGACCCGAACGGACAGGCCATCGCCGTCTCGCTCTTCTCCTGGTACGCCGGAGCGTAAGTCATGTCGAACAGCTCGACCCTGCTCGATACGCTATCCGCGACTTCCTCGACAAAGGAGGCGACGCTCAACGCGCTGTTCGATGCCGCCAGCCCACTGATGCTGTGGGGCCGGCGTGGGGCAACGACGGGCGGCCTTGTCTGGGGCTACTACGGCGGCACGTACGTGAACCCCGAGGGTGTGGCGCAGGCGGTGCCCGACGGTACCCTGACGCTGGCCGCGAGCGCGACCAACTATATTTACGCGGATCCGCTGACGGGAGTGGTCGGTACCAACACGTCAAGCTTTCCGGTGGCGTCGTTCCCGCTGTATCAGGTGGTAACCGGCACACTGACGGCATCGAGCTACACCGACGTGCGCAGCTACCAGCCGAATGCGATCAGCGGATCGCTGCGCGACGCCGTGAATGAAGGGGCTGGCGCCGGCCTGATCGACACCTCGACATCCACGGCCGCGAATCTCGTCGTGAAAACGCTGGCCGCAGCGGGGAATTTCTCGATTACGGACAACGGCGCAGGCGGTTTGGTTCTGACCTGCCCGGGTGGATCAGTTACTGGCGCGTCGAACGAAGGCAGTGGTGTCTCCATTCTCGATGCGGCGAATTCGACGGCACAGGCGCTCGCATTCAAATCGCTCACGGGCGCCGCGACCCTGCAGGTAATCGACGGCGGCAATCTCGGAGTGGGATTGGCCCTTGCCGGTACCCTCGGCGCGGTTGAACAGGGCGGCATCATCAAGACCGTGGCGCCGGGCGCACTGAATTTCACGAACGCGAGTGTGACGGCGGCGGGTTCAGGTGCGACGATCACACCGAATTCATCGCATGGCGCGACGGACACGGTGCCGCAGTTGTCCGCCTTCACCCTGCGAAATCAGGGGGCAACAGGCGCCATCGCCACGCAATATCCGTGGGGCATTGGCATTGTCACTCCGCATTCAAGCAGCGCGCAGGCATTTGTCCTCACGCAGCCGATTCCATCCGGGGCCTTCCAGATGACGATGCGCCTGCGTGCCGCTCCCTCGAACGCGAACTACGGTTGCGTTGGGCCTTGCCTGTATGACAGCGCAAGCGGAAAGCTGAAGCTTTTTGAGCTCGCGTATCAGAACCAGCTCGGCTACTGGGTCGGCAACTTCAGCAATTTCTCGTCGTGGGCCGGCAACACCTTCTCCACCAATCTCGGTGCTGTCCCGGAATGGATGCGAATCCGGAGCGACGCGACGAACTGGTATTACGAGGTGTCGGGCGACGGTTCATCGTGGCAAACGCTTTTCAGCGAGGCGATCAACTCATTTCTCACGCCCGATTCGTGCGGCTTCTACGTATTCCAGCCGCAAGCGGCGCCCGATCTCGCGCTCGCCGTCTTCTCTTACTACTGCGGCTCATAGGCTGAACGCGACCCGCAGGCATCTGACGCCGCCCTCCGGGGCGGTTTTTCATTTCTGGAGCATGCCCATGGAGAGCAATGATCACGTCATGGAATCGGTCAAGGTATCGGTCGCGTGGGTTGGCGGCCTGATCGGCACGCTGCTGGGCAAGGTCGAAGCGTATCTGACGCTCTCGAATGTGGTGCTGACAGCCACGCTCGTCTACACGGTCTTACAGATATTTATCCTGGCGCGCGACAGGATATTTCGTCGGCGCCAAAACACGGAGGATTGATCATGCCCGTCATCACCGCACAGCAGGCCGGAGGATCCAACCGGACCGCGTTTCTCGACATGATTGCGTGGAGCGAAGGGACGTCGCGCATTCCCGACTCCGACGACGGCTACCGCGTGCTCGTCGGAGCGACGCCGGACAAGCCGCTGACGTTTTCGAGCTACGCGACGCACCCGGACATCCTCAACTCCACGTTCAATTCGACGGCCGCCGGCCGGTACCAGCTGCTCTATCGCTACTGGTTGGCGTACCGGCAATTGCTCCGGCTGACCGATTTCTCGCCGCTCTCGCAGGACAGGATCGCGCTTCAGCAGATTCGCGAGAGAGGCGCGTTGCCGTTCATCGACATCGGCAATTTCACGAAGGCAGTGCAGCTGTGCTCAGGCGTCTGGGCAAGCCTCCTCGGCAACGACTATGGACAGCACGTCAACACGATCACCACATTGCAGACCGCCTACGTCAACGCGGGCGGCACGCTGGTGTCCGGGGCATCCAGCCTCGCGTGAACCATCCGCTTTTTTTTCACCACGGCAAAGGAGCCGCTCATGAATCAAGTCTCATCCCTCGTCACCGGCGGCACGACCATCACGGCCGCCACGCTCGCACCCATGCTCCAGTGGCTGCTGGCCGGATGCCCGTCGCCCATCCCGGATAGCCTGCCGTATCTGGTCGCGGCGCTTCTCGTGACCGGCGCACATGCGATCGGGAACTGGTGGGTGAGCCGCCAAGCTGCGAAGGCCGATGCGACCGCACCTGCAGAGCCTGCCACTGATCCGGCTGCTGCGCCGACCCCGGCCACCCCGCAGGTGTAATTCCCCGCGGTTCTCCTCCTGCCGCATTCGCGGCAATCTCCACGAAGGTGTCCATCATGAAGAAGCTGCTTCTCGCGGCGGGTCTTGTCACGCCAATTGCATTCGGTGCCTGCACGACGGCGCAACAGCAGCAGGCAACGACGGTTGCGACCACATTTCAGACCCGCGTCCAACAGGCCTGTGCCGTGGTCCAGCCGGAATTGAACAGTCTCGCTGCGCTGGCCTCGAACGGCAACACGCTGCTTGCCTCGCAGGTATCGGCACTGGCCGCACTTGCGGCCGACAGTACGGCCGTCTGCCAGGCAACCACCAGTGTCGATACCGCATCGATGCAATCACTCATCAACACGTCGATTCCTGCGGCGCTGACGATCGTCAACGATCTACAACTCGATGATCAGACGCGGCTCACTGTGCAGGCTGGGCTGATCGTGTTTCAGACGGCGCTGTCGGCAGCGCTGGCGACACAATAGTCAGATCGCGGCCCTTATCCCCACGCCGCACTCATCAATGTTGCAAGATCTCGTCGCGATAGGACTTCTGTAAATTCTCGCCAATCCTTCTCCGGTGGCATCATCGTGCCGGTGTAGCGTAGATCGAAGCCCGTTGCTTTCTTTTGCGCGTTAATGTATTCGTCCAGCCTTTCACCGAGCGTTTCAATGTCATCGATCCACTCGTCCTTGATGGTGTCCGGCAGCGATCCGAACAGATCGTAGCGATTCTTCATGCGCTCGGATAGGCGCTCGTAAATTTTCTCATCTACGGTCTGCTCGAACACGAGGTTCAGCATGTCCACAGTTTCTCGACGCTGCCCGAACCGTTTAATGCGGCCGATTCGTTGTTCGAGACGCGTCGGATTCCACGGAAGATCGACATTGATCAGCGTGCCAAGGGTTTGCAGATTCAAGCCCTCGCAGGCGGCGTCGGTCGCCACCATGACACGGATCTGGTGTTCCGCCACCATGCGCTTGAGCGTTTCGCGTTCGACGGTCACGCTGTCGCCGCGCTGGTACAGGCGGCTGCGACCTGCACCCGCGTACAGGCCGACCGCCTCTTCGGGATAACGGGCCGCCAACGAATCCCCTAGCCACTTTGCTGTGTCGTAGTACTGGCTGAAGATGATGACGCCCAAGTTCAGCCACTTCTCCTTATCGAGGAAGTGAACGACGGCCTCCATCTTCGGGTCGGCATCCAGTCGTTCCAGTCGGTCGATCAGGCGTTGCAGCACCTCGCGCTCCTCGCCTGTCTCGACCTTGACGTCAGCTTCTTGCTCTTCGTCTTCTTCATGTATGGCGTCGCCTTTTAGCAAGCGCCGCGCAGTTGCTAAGCCTGCATGGATGCTGGAGCAGATGCGTTGCTCCATCAGGTTCTTCATGAAGCCGCTACCCTTGCCGCGTTTGGCCAGCGCCTTGCCAAAAGCGCGGGCCTCGCCGTAGGCCTGACGAAAATCTTCCGAGGTGCGCAGCGCCTTGCCTTCGAACAACACGTCGAAGGCGCGTTGCTCCGTGACTTTCTCGCGTTCGGGATGGACATCCACACCCACGGGGGTTAGCAAAGGCTTGCCATCTTTGTCTTTCGTTTCCTCGAGCTGCTGGCGCTTGCGCAGCACGACATGGCGTACCAGAGGGTTCTCGCGCTGGAAAAAAGTGGCGCCAGCGATGCGGCGCTCCAGTTCTTCTTCCAAAATCTCCCGCGTTTCTTCGGTCAAGTCGACGAGCGAATGGTTGGTCTGCCACTCGCCGTTCTGCAGGCCCAAGTCTTGTCGGATGGCGGAGAACAAGCGCCGGGCACGAGGTTCAGTGGTCGATTCCGTGCGCGGTAGCGGCGAGCGCAGCAATTCCCAAGCATGGGCGAGGGTCAGCACTTCCTCACGACCTGCGAGGATGTCGAGCACGTCTTCTGGCCGGTGCCACGGCGCAAGGTCATGGCCCAGCACGAAGCGCCCCGGGCCTTGATGCAAGATACCGAGCAAATCCCACAGATCGGCGGGATTGGTCTGGATCGGCGTGGCCGTTCCCAACAGAACATGGTCTGCGCGCGCGGCGACTTCTCGCATGAAGGCCAGCAGCTCGTTCGGCATGCCTGCCTCCTTGCCGAAGCCCTGTCGCGTTCTGGCCTTGTGCGCTTCATCCAGAATGACGATGCCGAAGTGCATACCTAGTAGGTGCTGCTTTTCCAGCGAATCGCGCATCATCAGTCCGGTGGAAACGATTCCGATCCGCAGTGGGCAATGGGCGATCTGCTCGCGCCCCGCAGGGGAAATGACTCGCTCCTCCGCGTCTAGCCAGACCTTGCCCACGGTATCCCAACGTGCGGTCGGGATTCCGAGCTTGTCCAGCATCTCCGTCTGCCATTGCTCGGTCAGCGTGGCCGGGGCGAAGATCACCACCGGACGGCGCGGGCCATTTTCCTTGTCCGACAGCAGACACAGCGTCAGCGCGGCGGTGGCTAGCGAGAGCGTCTTGCCCAAGCCCACCTCGTCGGCCAGCAGCAGGCGCACCGTGCCATATAGGTGCTGGTGCCGCAGGCACTCGGTCAGGAAGCCCTGCTGCCACGGCTGAAGCTGCTGTCCCTCGCGATATAGCGGCGACTCGATCAGAGCCGCAGGCGCAAGGTTCTCATCGTCCTCGATCTCGGTGAACTCGATTTCGTGCCGATAGCCGCGCCGATGCACTTCGCGGATCACGGCCTGCGGCAGTGGTTTAGCGGCGTTCCAGAGAAAATCGAATTCCTCCTCGATCCACGCCACGCCCTCCGGCGACTCGTCTTCCCACAGGATTTCATAGTGGCGCTGCCAGCCGCTGCGCGTCTCGTTCATCGATCCGACGAAACCCAGCCTGCGGCCATCAGCCAGCGTGATCACCCCCGCCTTGCCATGAACGAAGCCGCAAATGTCGTCGGGCGCAACACGCACCGCTTGCCCATGCTTAAGAAGGAAGTCATCCAGGCGTCGGTATCGCTCGCGGTTCAGCAGCGCTTCGGCCTCCAGGCCGCGCTCGTTCCAGCGGCCCAGCATCTTGCTCTCACGCAGTTGCGCGACCTTCAAGTCGTCCGGGTGGATGTCCACATTGCAGACGATCTTGACCTCGGGGATCTGCTCCAGCGTTTCGCCCGCCACCTCGAATAGGGAGCTGGTGAAGTAGCCCGCGATGCGCTTGTAACTCTTCGCACCGGCCAGATGCTGCATCAGGAAACTCGCATCGAGCCGGTGAGTACGCGAAGAAAGGCGGCGGATGCTCATGCTTCAAGCCCTCATTCGCCGAAACGCAGGTTCTTGAGGCGCGCGCCCAGCACTTCAGCGGCAGTGCGCACCTCCGGTTCCGGCGATTTGCGTTCGATGAAGGCCAGCACATCCACGAGCACTGATCGCACTTCGAGAAAGTCCACCATTTCCGCGCGTATCTGATCGACGATAACCTGCGGTTCGATGTCCTTGACGAGTTGCTGCAAGGCGATGATGAGCCGCCCCAGCCGGGCCGCGCCGATCTCGGTAGTGTCGGTTAACTCTCGCGAGGTGTATTCGCTCACGCGCTTCAGACGCGCGTGGTTGGGCCGCATGTCGCCCATCACGCGGGCGTAGTCCTCGACGTGGAAGGCTTTGGCGAAGTTTTGGTAGTTGTCGAGCTTGGCCGAGCCGGTGGTTTCCATGTCAAGCATCCGCAGCACAAAGCGTTCGATGCCGGTGAGCTTGGCCCAGGAATCCGCCGCCAGTCCTTCGGGCACCAGCAGGCTGGATGCACTTTCCGCCGCTTGCTGTACGATTTCGTCTACCACTGTCACTTCACCACGTGCGCGCGGACGCAGAGCGAAGTTGGTGACATCCTCGCCGCCGATGTGAGTGTAGGCGGTCAACACCTTCAGCGCCGCCGCATATCCGGCCATTTGCAGGTCGGAGTCGTTGAACACCGGCTCGCCGTGATGCGCCCGCACTGTGTCGTTCAAGTGCATCATGGTTTCGATCTGGCGGGCCACCTCTTGTCGCACGGCGGGCAGCAGGCGCTGCTTGAAGCCGGTGCGTTCGCCAGCGGTGCGCTTCTTGAGCATCAGGATGACCGTGCCTTGGACGTAGCCACCTTTCTTGAGTTCTGAGGTGGTTTCCGTGGCGATGTACCACGCGGCCACCACTTGCAGGCCCGCAGCCCAGAAGATGCCGATCAGGTCGCCCCATACGCCGGTATCCTGATGCGTGAACATCACGCACTGCATGCCATTGTCCGGCATATGCCCGGCCATCGCCTTATAGGCGGCTACCATGCCCTGCCGAAAGTCCTCACCGGAGCCTTTGACGGCCAGTGCGCGTCGGGAATCCCACACCCATTCGCTGAAAGGTTTGGGAGGGCTTTTCCGCAGCCATGCAATAAAAAATTCGGCGATCTCGTGATAGTTCACCGCATCTGCATAGGGGGGATCGGTGATCCAAAACTCGGCGTCGTGCTGGAGATCGGATGCTTCCTTGTTGCTGACAGTCAGGCTGCCGGCAATACTGCTCGCCGCGTCGGTCAGAAACAGATAGTTCTGGCCGGTAACAAACGACCGAACCCCATAAAAGTAGTTGGTGTTATAGGCTTGGTTGTAAAAGGTCTGCGTGATGGATTCGCGCGCCGCACCGGTGCCGTAGCGGCAGAGCTTGCTTGACCAATCCAGCATTTTCGCCAACGACAGGTACAGAGCCGGCTGCACGTCAGCGGGCATGGCCCTGATTTGTTCATGTACCAAAGCAGCAACTAGAAGCTGTCGTGGACTGAACAAGTGATGCCAGTGCGTCCAGCCACGCTCACGGAATAAGCGCGTCGTCTCGTCGCCCGGTTCGATTGCCATATCAGGAACCAAGCCTTCCTCTTGCCAGTGGCTCAGATTCTTGGCGACGAACTCCTCCACGCGCTGCTCGCGCTTTAGATCATCGTCGTTCGGCGCGGCAAAGTAGATCTCCTGACGACCAGCATTCAGCGTCGCCTTGGTGATCCACTGGATCGCGTACAGCCGTTCTTGAAAAATATCGTCAGGGCGTGGCTTAAACTCGTTCTTTCCCCAGCGGCGCAGTCGGTTACCCGTCACGCCATCCGCTTGTCGGAAGTCACCCCGCAGCGTCTTGATGGGCGTGCGATATGTTTTGCCGTCTAACGTGTACACCATATCGCCGTCTTGTACAGTACCTTTTTCGGCGGCGCTCATTTCCGCCTTGGATGCGCCCGAGACAATGTCGATATCGAACCGCTTGTTCTTGGGGTCGGGTTTCAGGCGGGCGATGGCATTGCGTGTCTTCGAAACAATCCACGTCGGGGACAATGGCACCATCCATCCGGTTTCAGGGCAACGTGCTTCGACGCACCAGAGATAGGCCTTGACTCGATTGCCTTGAGCATCATGCTCGATGCCCAGCTTCGCAATACGCTCATCGACGGCTTTCACCAGTGTCGACTGGGCTTCTGAAACCTGTGCACGCCGAGCGCTAGGTGCGCCAATGATCTCTGCGCTCCCCCAAGTCAGCATGCAGGCAATGGGATTGAGGTCGGAGGCGCGTGCGTCGCAACCGAGGCGAGCGGCTTCGAACGGAATCGAGCCACCGCCGCAAAATGTGTCGCCCACGCGCGGGCGATGGCCGTAGCGCAGGATACCGAATTGCTCGACCAACTCAGGCAACGACTGCACGTTCACGCCCAAGTGCGCGTAGTGGCGATTGACATCCGGCCATACCGGAGCATAGAGCCAATTCTGATCCAATTCTTCCGGGCGCTTGCCCAAGCTGGCCCTTTCTTCATAGCTCGACAGCGTGGCCAACGCGCGGCGGTACAGGACGAGCTTTTCGTCGATGCTAATGTCACGCCGCCAGCCTCGCCCACTGAAGTAGCGTTCGGGATCGGAGATTGGGATAACATCCTGAAGCGTCGTAGCTGAGTACGCATTGGCGGTCAGTGCGCGGCGAGCCAAGCTTTCATCATCGAAGGCCATTAACTTCTCGAAGATGGCGAGGTCGGCCTCTGCATCGTCCGTTGGCGGTAGCAGGCACCCGAGCACGATGGCCCGTACCAGAATCAGCGGCTTACGGCCTTTCCAGTACGAACCAAGACCGGTAAGGGTCTGGCTTTGCACCGCCGTCCGCTCTTCTTGCGCCTCGAAAGAAACCTTCTGCGCCGGGAAAACCGTTTCAATCAGCGCAGGCGCGTCTTTCAGAGTTAGGGGCGTGAGCATTGCCGTTTGTGTCTTTGCGTGCATCTTGCTTGTACTTGTTCAATGAGTCGCTACGGGTTCGAACGACAGCCGATCCACCTGGGCGATGTGATAAATCTTCGGTTGCGTCGATACGAGCACAACATTCACGATGTCTCGTCCCCAAACAGGTCGAGTGAGGCGCGAACGTCATCCTGACCACGGCTGCTACGGCGCGTGCGTGGGGCCAGCAGGTCACTTTGCGCGACATCGCCCAAGGCGTGCTTGAGCGCGACCCGCCAACCCCTGCCTGCATCCATAAGACCGCCTGTGCTCATCGCTGTCATGCCGAAAAGCCACCACCGTTCTTCCGGGCGCAGCGCCAGCCAGTTGCGAACGGCGACCGGGATCTTTTCGGCGTCCATCTGCTCAACCGCCCACGCCAGAACGCACAGCTCCTTGCCGAGCAGGCGATCCACGGGATTGGCGCCGACCTTCCACGCACTGGGCTTCAAACCGTGTGCAGCGAGGCGCGCATTGAATGCACGCTGCACTTCTGCACGGATGGCCGTCCAGCGCGGTCGATCTAGCAGGACACGATCTATCACCGTGCTGTCCACACTAGCAGCCTGCAAGCCGAGATGTTCGCTGATCTGGACTTTGCTCGTGCTGCCCTTGGGAATTACAACGGTAAAGTGGTGTGGGTCTGAGGTCGCGGGCACACCGAAGCCCAGCGTGTGTTGAACCTGCGCACGCGACTTGGGTGATTCGGTATTGGCCGCTCCCTTGGCTTTCGCCATATTCAATCCTCCTGGCTCACTTCACCCGGCTTCAATTCAATCCCCGCGAGCTTGGCGAATTCTTTCAGTGCGAAACCAGTATCGAACTGTACTCCGTCAGCAATGGCGATATTGACTAGCGCCTCGGGTTCGCCCAGCACTTCGCGCAGACTGTTGACAACGCCTTCGATGATCGCTGCCGTGACTTCTCGCTCCTGGAATCGAATGGTTACCGTGTTCTCGCCTTCGCCGATTTCGACACGCACACCTTTGAAGCGCGTACCAGGTTGATCGCGGAAGCGGTTGATGATTCCGAAAACCCGATCGGTCGTGTCGAGGGTGACGCGCTTACTTTGCAGGTGCGCCGGCTTGCTATCGGCAATTTGGACTGTCTTGTCCCCGCTTGCGGGAATCTGGAAGTCCGCTGTTTTATTGGCTTCACCTGCTCGGGCGAATACCAGCAGACGGCAGCTCGCAGAACCGATCTCGAACGGCGCGTCATAACGGCTCCCGTCCTTGGGATTCGAACCGTCGAAAGTGTAGAAAAGCTCGGCGTGTGGCGTAGCAGCCAGCGTGACGCGGCGTTTGTCAGCGACAGGCTCGACTTGGTGACGAATCTTGAGGTCAGCAAGCCAGCGCGTAGCCGATGCGCTTTCGTGTTGTCCCGTAGTGTCCTTGACCCAGAAATACAGCGTGCCTTCGGGCGTGCTGAAGTTATCCAGATCCTCTACCTTGTGATCCTTGTCCGATACATTGGGTTTGGTCGACCAATAGACAACGGGGCTATCGCCTGCATGGCGTGGCGTGAGACTCAATACGGTTTCGCCGGTGTCCGATTTGACGTTGATAACGGAGACGTTGACGGTAGCCTTGTCCTTCGGGAACGGCCCTTTCTCGATATAGCCATCCTCGCCGAGCCGCCAGCGCCCCTGTTTCAAAGCTTCGGTCTTGAGCGTGTCTAGCCCGCTCGCGCCCGGCATCCACGGCCATATAGGCGAGCATTTTGCGCGGGTGACAACGTCCTTCCAGGGCGTGCGACGATTATCCTGGCCAGAGGGCCACAGATACTCCTCAGCCTGTGCGAAATATTCGTCGAGGTTGTCCTTGCTGAGTTCCGCGACGAGCTTGTAATCGGCGCGCGGGCTCGCCAGCAGTTTCTCAATCTGAGCCTCGGCGGACTGGTCACCTTCACCGAGTTTGAGGCCCTGATCGATGGTGACTCCGGCCAACACATTACGACCATCTACTGGATCATTGGCTGGAAAGTACAAGCGGTTGTACGCAGCCGACAGCGCCTTGCCGAAACGATCCTCAGCCTCTTCGAGACGGTCGCGAGCTTCATCGAACAGGGTGTCGCCTGCCTTGAGGCGTTTGTGAATCTGCTCGATGGCGTACAGCTCGCGCAGCCGCTCCTCGACCGCGTCAGCTAGGAGGCTGTCTTGGCCGGTCAGCACTAAGAGGTTGTTTTTCTCCTGCTGGTAGTCGAAAAAGTTCTGCAATTCGCTGGGCGGCATCTTCCCGTCGGGCTTGACGACGACCAGTGTGCGCGGACCACCAAGCTTGAGTTCGTCCAGCTTGGGCAGCACCTGCACGTCCTGATACGCAATTTTGCGAACTGGATCAAGGATGCCTGCGAGGCGGTTAATGAGCGCCTGGTCAACCTTGGGTTGAGGAACTTCCTTGGCATTGCGCTCGATCTGACGCGAGAGGTTCTCGGTTTCCTTGATAAAGAAGCGTTGCTCTTCGCGATGGAGATACCACGCCGATTCGCGCAGGCGCTGCAATGCCTGAAGAAACTCGTCTGGCTTGCGCTGCGGAGCAGCAAGGAATTCGATCAACTCGCTTTCGGACAACCCGATGCGTCCGCCGACGGCACGCGACAGGCTGGATGCGAGTAGCAAGGTCATCACCTGCTGTGCAGCATCCCCTGCTAGTTCGATATCAATGTGCTCGGCGATAGCGTTGCTCTTGTCGGCAATGTCACGCGTTACTGCCGGCATCAGCTTTGGAGCAATGCGCTCGATCTCATCCTTGACCTGATTGTCATTGAGGTCGAGATGCTGCGTGCCGACCAGAAAGATGTCGTCCGCATCGCGTTCTTCCACGCTCTTTAGCAGACGCGCAGTGAACTGCATCAGGCCACGGGTCTGCCGGAAACCTTCGTTTTCCTTAAATAGCGCTACAAGATGCTTGAAGGACGGATGGAAGGGATAGGTCTCCCTGATCTGCTCTACAATTTGCTCAATGCTGCTAGCCACAATGTAGCCGCCATCTTCGGCCTTCTTGATCTGCTGAGCGTACTCTTCTGCGATATCAGAGATAACACGTTCGTCCGGCAGTTCGTCAATGAGCCGCTTCTTGAGGATCTCGTAAATTTCATTACCCGCCAGTTGCACCGGCGTGATAGTCATTGCCTGACGACGAGTTTCCTGCTGCAGGTTCGAGATGGCGTCGCCTAGCGCCTTGGTTTGCGCCTTGTAGCTGCCCGAGAGGTTGGCGATGACAATGGCGCAGTTGGGCAGCTCCAGTGCCGCGCTCATCAAACTGCTCAGGCTGTAGACCACCATATTCGCGAGGGTGCCTTGCCCGAAAACCTGCGTGCTGGCGTTGTCCAGATAGGGCGGCAGTTCGTCGAGCAGGATCAGTGTAGGCTGGTCACCGATGATTTCCTTCCATTGGCGCTGATCGACGGCCTTTGGCCCATTGACCCAATGCTGCTTGATGGCTTCTGCTGCGCCAAGCTGCGTCGCAATCTCGCCCCAGATATAGTTTTCCGGATTGTTGCGACCATTGAAGGCGGCAATGCGCGCCTGACCGAACTCAGCTCGAGACGCCAGATCGGCGGGCAGGACGTCGTTGCGCAGATGAGGATGTCGGGCAAGCAGACCGAGCGCAATCATCATGTGCGTCTTACCGCCGCCCATCGCTTGGGTCAGTTCAAAGACGGCCTGGTCGGATTTGCCGGACAGACGCAGCAGCCCCTCACGGAAAAGCTGATCCATGCCGTGGGTGACGAAATTACGCGAGAAGAATTCGCTCCCGTCACCTTCGTCTTTGATGAGCTCTGCAAGGTTCTCAATACCTTGGCTCATCCGGTAGTCGCGGATGATGGGATTGAACCTGCAAGCCTGCTTGACCGTCTTGATCATGAACGCACCCCGTGATTGTTCTTGGTATTGGAGAGCGAAATCGCAATGCCGCGTTGCTCGCAATAATCCCGAATCAGAACCTCGACCATGTTTGCAATGGATCGATGTTCCAGATCCGCTGCAACACGAAGCGCTTCCTTTAATCCGGGGTCGATACGAAATGTCAGCGTGGCACTCTTGCTTGCGGCCATAGCCTCTCCGGAAACCATTGTCACTGTAAATGTACTGCACTCTACAGTATCGAATGACTTCCCACAATGCGGCGAGCACACGGATGGGCGCTATAGGGGTGGGGTGAGCGCACGTAGCTGAAAGATGCACGGCAAGAGCGAATCGGAGACATGGTGGCAGGGAAATGCTTTCCAGACATGACGGCGGAATTTCTGCCGTAAGCCAAGTCTGAAGTAGCGTTTCTTGATAAATGCACGCCAATGACGAGACGATCGAGGTGCTTTGTTATATAAGGAAGCGTGCCCCTATTTATCGAGCGACACGGTCCGCACGATGTCTTCGAATTCGGCCAACATGTCGGGCTGATACTTCGTCAAAAAGCGAACGACGGCGTCGTTGTCGAGCAGCTTGGCGATATAGCCCTTGGCGAGTACGAGGTTGAGAACGTCCTGCCCGTACGACTGCTCGATCAGTTTGAACTGGCCGTGCACATTACCCATCTCGCGTTCCATGCGTGCCATTTGCTCGGCTGTGACGCCCGGGATCTTTTTGGGCTTGGCCTCTCCAACCAGCATCTCAGGCGGCGTCGCTGCAAGCAGTGCCTGGCAGTACGCAACAGTGATGTTGTTGGCAGCGAGCATCAGCTCGACGCACTCGATCTGCCGGGTCGGTTTCATCTTGCGCAACACCGCCCCGAGATTCGGTGAGAACTGCTGGTCCTTTAGCAACTCGGTGGCTTCCTGACATAGCCCGTCAAGCAGATTCATTTTCTTGACGATGTGGCTGACGTCGACGCTCAGGGCCTTTGCCAGTCGCTCGGGTGCAACCCCACGATCGACCGCGCGCCGAATCATGAAGTGTTCTTGGATCGTGGACAAGCGATTGAGCCGGTTGTTATAGGTATAGCTTTCGTCATCGAGCGCTACGAAACACGGCGCGTCGACAAATTCGAGTTGCCGCAGCGCAAGCACCCTGATATGTCCGTCGAGTAGGACATGCTGGCCCGTTCTCGGATCCACCTTGCTGATAGTCAGTGGCTCGATCAGACCGACTTCCTCGATCGACGAGAGAATGGTCTTGAATTTCTTCGACTCAAGTACGCCATCAGGCGGTTTGCGCGACGGCAAGATCCTGTCGAGCAGAACGGTGATAGGCTCGGGGACGAACCCAAGGGGTGGTTGGCTCATACGACGTGGCTCCCTTCCCAGACACGCTCGGCCAGGTATTTCGGCAGCGTTTCGAGGCCCTCTGCACGTAGCAGATTGGTGAAATTTTCGTTCGCGAGCAGCTGACGCAAGGCTTCAATGATGAACAGCAACCGTTGTTGAGTCATCTCGGCCTTCTTGATCATCAGTCGCTGGCGTTCGACTTCGTGTTGGTAATTCCGCACAAGGCTCGATGAAGTCACCTCCGGCTTTTTGCGCGAGGCGCCGCGCGCGAGCGACCTTCCTTGCGATCGTCGCCGTTCAATGACGCGACGGGCCTGTATCAGCTGGTTTCCGCGTAGCGCCCCTGACTCATAGGCCTCCTGCAACGCAGCCTGGATTGCCTTGTCGTCGTTGCCGGCGCCGGCGATGGTCATGGCGGCATTGAGCGGAATGCGCCCACGCTGAACCGCAGCTAATAGACGCTCCTCGCCGTTTTTGAGCAGGTACAGGATTCCCTGTATATATTCGATGCTCAGCCCGGTCTTCTCGGAGATGATCTTCTTGTCGTATCCCAGATCGCGCAGGCGCTCGATGCCGGAAAGTAGCTCGAGCGGTTGATATTGGCGCCGCGCGATATTTTCCGACAGGCTCATGATGAACGCCTGTTCGTCGTTGACGTAGTCGACGAGTGCCGGGATATGTGTTTCTCCGAGCGCCCGGAATGCTTTGAGTCGCCCCTCGCCGCAAATCAAGAGATAGCGTTTCGATCCGCCGCCTCCGTTTCGAGGCGTGACACGGATGGGCTTTTTCAGACCAACGGCTTTGATGTTCGCGACGATTTCGTTGAATACCCGGGCGTTCCGTTCTCGGGGATTCAGCACGTCGATTAGATCGACCGGGATCATCTGCAATTCGATCGAGGGATGTTCCTTGGTCATGCGGCTCTCCGGAGTCGGCAGCGTGCGGCCATGCCATACAGGTAGTCCAGGTTGTCAAAGCGATAGCTCTCGAACTCGATTCCGTTGTGATCGGCCAGGCAGATGCGCGGCTGCCCGAAGTCGAGCCGCGGCAGCAGGTAGTAATCGAGCGGGGCCTGGTTCGTCTCGTCAAGCCGGACTGCGACCGTGATGTCGGGCAGTAGGCTGGTGTCGAACCGAACCTTCCAGCGTCGCCGTCCGTTTTCCAGAACATGGCAGCGCGACAGAACCATTGACACACTGAATTCGCGGTTGACATCGAGCAGGTCGGTCGCCGGATCACGATCGACGGCGCCGCCGAGATCGGCGATCATGCGTTCGGTCTGGCTGACGATCTCCGGATGGAGGCGGCGCAGGAACTGGTTAACCTCCAGAAACTGGTAATCGCGGTCCGGCGTAAACCCCACTGCCTGATAGGCGCGCAGCAAGCTACCGAAGCGGTGGACGTACGCGGCCGTCGAGGGCATGCCTTCGGCCTCGTCGATGATCAACCCGGACAGAAAGCCTCGCTGCCGGTACAAATTGCGAAGCTTCTCGAGCAGCTCCTCGTTGCTGAATCGGTGTGCCCGCGCGCGTAGGATTCCCTGTGCTGTATAAAAGATCTCGGCCGGCACAATGGGCTCAAATGCGCCGTCCTTTCGGATCCACATCTCGGGCTGATTGACTACCCGATGCTTCTTGAGCTTGAATGAGATCCGGTTGTAGATGTTGTTGCCGATGTACTTCTCGTTGCTGAGCACCTGGCGCACGGTCGCACGGGTCCAGTCTCGACCCAGATCCGTGCCGATACATTGAGCGTTGAGCCGTGCGGCGATTTCTGACTCGGTCAACCCGTCGTTGACGAACCAGCGATAGATCTGATTGACGGTGGCCACCTCTGGCTCAGGGCCCGGCATCAGGATCACGCGGTCGGTTTGTAGGCTCTTGTGGTCACCCCGCGCCAGTTCGGCCTTAAACGTACCACTTTGGTCGACGAGGACACGTCGCAGACCGTACCCGGCGGGACCACCTTGACGATATCCCAGCTCGATCAGACGGCATTGCCCAGCGAAAACCTTCGCCGACAGTTCACGGCTGTATTCACCGGCCATTGCTCGCTTGACGCCTTTCACGATGGTGGAGACCGGCGACCCATCGTTCTCAAACTGTTCAGCGCAGTATGTGACCTGAATGCCTGCCCGTCGACAGATGTATTCGTAATAGGCGCTTTCATCTGCATCCTGGAAACGTCCCCACCGGCTGACGTCATAGACCAGGATCATTTCGAAGTCAGCTTGACCAGACTCGACGTCCCGAATCAACTTCTGGAGAGCCTGTCGCCCATCGATACTCAGGCCACTCTTGCCTTCGTCCGCGTAGGTCCGAACGATCTGGATGCCACGACGATTTGCATACTCCCGGATCTTGTCTGCCTGGTTCTCCGTCGAGTACTGCTGATGTTCGGTCGACATCCGGACATATTCTGCTGCCCGATGAACGGCCGGCGAGGGCGTGGCGTCGCTGGGGTCTTCGTCTTGCAACATGGCAACCGATCGCGTGAGTGAAACGATTGAATGCTCTCGGATCCCCGTTGCCTGTTGGCTGCGTTCCGGGAGCAGGAAGCTCGTGGTGCCGCCGAATTTCCGCCCATGCAGGATGTTCGAGAGATGGTGTGAGAAAGACGGTAAGTGCCGGCTTTTTCCATGTCGATCACGTCCTCTCTTTGCACGCGTCCTTTTTGCAAGGGCAGTCGACGCAAACCGGCTCGATCGCGACAAGCCACGAAGCCTTCGGCTCTCGCCCTGGTGCGGCAGCCAGCCGAATCCAGTACAGCCCGGGCGCGATCGGCGACACGTCCATCTTTGCAAAATCGCCGAACGAACGTTGTGACTGATCCCGTTGTTGGGCTCGGTTACGGGCCACATAATCCGGATGGTCGCTCCGGTACTGGCGCCAGTAATCCGGGTGACGTTTTTGCCACGCGCGCTGCGCGTCCCGCTGGTTGTCACGGTAATCGGGATCGGTGCTGAGCTTCTCCCGCTGCCACTGACGCTTTCGAGCTCGCTGACATGTCGACGAGGAGCAGTAGGTCTGATGTGGTGTTTGCGGGCGCGGTTCGAACAGGTCGCCGCAGCAGATACAGGGCTTGAGTGCCATCCACGTCTCCTGCAGGAATGGGCGCCCGATCAAGCTTACGTTTGTAAGCGCGATTGAATGCGTTCATTGGTGCTGGTTGACGACCGGGGCATAGATATTGAATATTTAATTATGTGTAAACATAGTAGAAGTTAACAAGGCAGCGCCCTGTCTGTGCAAAAGGGGAAGAAGTCATTGACGATCAATGGCTTGGCGCGCGGCAAACCCTCTGAAGTTTGTGTGCGCACGATGAACACGCATGTGGACAACTTTCCGGGATTCGCGGTGGATTCGCGATTGTCCCCAAGGTGGGCACATGGTATTCACAGCAATTGCCCACCGAAGTCCAGTCCTTGTTCACAGGTCGGCTGTGGGAAGGAGAGAGCGCGAGCTGTGAACCATGAAAAAAAGGGAGACCAAAGGCCTATGGCCAACTCTGATGAAGATTCGATTTTCGAAAAGAAATCACCCGAGCAAGTGATCATGGAAGCAGGGGCCAAGGTACTGCAGGCTGGCATCTGGCTGATTCGGAATGGCTACGGAAGGATGCTGCTTCTTCCGTACGCGTCTCCATCCGGTGCGTACTGGCGATGTGAGTATCACCCGGTGGGACGCCCGAGCCGGACAATCTTCCGGTACACGAGCGGCAGCGAGGCCAAATATCTCGAAAATCACTGCGGTGGATCCATCCGCTCGAACGTATCGCCCGAGAAGTTGGCGCAGGCGATCATGAAAAGCGTGCCGGACGACGTCAAGTCGTTGTGCGAAGGACCAGCTTCTCCTGAGACGCTCCGCTGGCTGGTGTTGCTCGAGGCCTCAGTCGATGGCGGCTTTCTGGCTGAAGCGTTCCACGACTACACCGACGATTACTCGCGGTGGGAGCTGGTTAGCTTGATTCGAGGCAATGGCGACCCAATTCCTGCGCCTCCGGGCTATGTAAGGCCCGGCGAGGAGCGCAGCATCGTCGATCTGGAATGGCGTGACGGGGAGGCAGCTTGGAACGCTGCTGCCGGTGACGAGGAACTCCTGATCGGACTGGAAACGCTAAGCGACGACGAACGATGCTATGAGCTTGCCGATCGTCTTCGACGCGGGTTCGCCGAAACCAAGGACGGATTTGAGGGCAGACGCCTCTTGCGTGCCGCAATTGGCACGCTTTCGATGTTGGACTGATTGTGAATGCGCAACGAACCTGTTGCGGGCACGAATTGTTGAGCTGCGGTGAGTTTCGCGACAATAAGCTACGGGAAGAAAAATGGCATACGAATTGACTTCGCTTTTGATGAAATGCGAGGCAGATGATTATTCGTTTTTGATCGATAGAATCGAGAGTTACACAAACCTATCGTCAGATACCGAATTGAAAGAGGCGCTTGTTTCCTTTAAGGGAGGCGGCCGTCGATCCCAAAAAGAGTCGCTGGCGAAGATTTTAGAGCGAGAAATTCGCTATCTTGGCAGCTCGGACATCGCATACGCGTACAGAAAATTGACATCTTCGGAGGAGCCGGCGGGAATTAGCATCCATGAAATCATCGAAGATGTAAGCAAGAAATTAAAGGTAAAGCAGAAGCTAATTGGTGGTGTCGAGGCGAAACTTGAAAGATTGGTGAAATTCACCGTCGAAAAGATGTTTTTCGAGTTAAAGCCTGACCAACAACGTGAAATGTTTGATAAAGCGGGGGTAGGGAAGGATCAGCAGGATGAGTTTTTCGATAAGATTAAGAAGAACAAGGCATATTTCTTGCCGATATTGTTTTCTCTGCTCGGCCCTGAAATAACTGCAACGATTGTTCAGGGGCTCGCTGTTGCAGCGATAGCCGCTTTCATTGGGCGTAAAGCTGCTGAAGAGCTCTTAAAGAATCTCATTGCAAGGTTCCCTTGGTGGGCTGAGTGGCTAGGCCCGATAGTGTGGGGGCTCAGTCTCGGCTGGCTGGCGATTGACCTGCAGGGGGCCGCTAATCGCAAAACTATCCCTGTTCTTCTTTACCTTGGCATTGTCGGTCTTCGGGATGGTCCCGAGGACGGCGACGCATTCTGGTCCGAGCCATCGCCGGATTAAGGTGACCTGGCGGGAAATTGGATCTCGATGAGAGAGGCAGCGGCCGGGCGGCGAATCGAATGTCGCAGGCCGATAACCGCCCAAAATAATCTGACCCCTAAATTACAATCGACTCGCGACTTGTTAAACGAAATTTTTAAGGTGTAGAATCCTCCAAAGCGAAATTCTCGTATGGAGTTGCTGATGGTTGCCCAGAGCAAGGAAACGATCCCCGACCTGCTGGTCAAGAATGTGCCTCGAGACGTTGTGATGGCGATCGAGGAGGCCTTCATCGTTGGGGCGCAGCGTGCACATGCCGCTGCGCGGGGAATGGACGACGGTCACCTTCCGAGTGTCGTTGGGCAACTGAGACACTTCCACTTGAACGAGACATTTCAGCGTGCGCTGGCAGCCAATGACGCGGCCCCGTCTCCGATCCGAGGTAACACGATCGTGACTGGGCGGGCCGGCATTTTTACCCTAGCGCGCTTCAACATTAAAGAGGGACTGTGGGTAAACGGGCGTCGCAGTAAAACGAGGCGCCAGATGTCGTTGGCTAATATGGCGATCGAGCCGCTGGTTCAGCCGGGGCTGTTCGGCGATTATCAGACCCCGTCGGAAGCGGTCGCCTTTTTCGTGGCTTGCTTTGCGGGTTCGCTGCAGGTGCAACCGGATGCGCCGACTTCCATCCAGATTGCTGTTCCCGATCAGCGCATGGAAGGGTGGCTGTTCAAGGAGCCCATTGAGGCGTTCGCCAAGCGGTACGATCAGAAACCGGAAATTCAGAACGACCTTGCGGTGCCGAAGCTCAAGAAGGACATCGGCAAAAAGCAGGGCAAAGATGGAACAACGCAATGAGCAGGGGTGGTGTACAGGGGTTTGAAAAGGATCGGTTGAGTCAGATCCTTGCAGTGCGTCGTGTTACGCAGGTTCAGCTGGCGTCGATGGTTGGCGTGTCGCCGGCGACCGTTAGCAAATGGCGTGCTGGATTGCAGGCCCCAGAACGAGAGGCGCTTGAGCGCCTCGCAGGCGTCGTGAACGTGACGCCCGAATGGTTTACTCGTCCATTGTCGGAGAAGGTCTCACCGCCGTTGTTTAGAAGTAATGCGTCGGCACACGTTGCTGCCCGCGCGATGCTCGAGGCTCGCTTGGAATGGGCTCAGGACGTTGCGGCAGCATTGATGGAGTTCGTTGACTATCCAGAACTCAATCTGCCTGTCCGTCAGTATTCTGATCCCGAAGAGATTACCGCGGAAGATATTGAACGTGCGGCGGCTGAATGCCGGGATATGTGGCGTCTCGGGCGAGCCGTCGTGCAAGACCTGGCTCTTGCTGTCGAAGGCGCTGGCATTATCGTCATCCGCGAGGAGACCGGAATCGCGCAGATTGAAGGACTCTCCGCGTGGAGTGATGCATTGGGCCGGCCGCTGATTCTTTTGTCGGCAGATAAGGACAATGGGTATCGTAGCCGGTTTGACCTTGCTCATGAGCTTGGTCATCTAGTGCTGCACCGGTATATCACGCGCCCGAACGAGCGGGAGCGCCATAACGTGCTCGAGAAGCAGGCACACCATTTTGCTGGCGCTTTCCTGTTGCCTGCGGAGAATTTTGCCGCCGAGATCAAGATCCCGCCGACGCTTGATGATTTGCTGTTGCTGAAGCGCCGCTGGGGTGTTTCGGCTGCCGCAATGATCATGCGTTTGCGTGCTCTTGATCTATTGGATGACGATGACGCACTGGTGCTGTTTAAGCGTCGATCCGCACGGTGGGGGGCGAAATCTGAGCCTGGTGATGGGGACCGCAAGCCAGAACAACCGAGGCTGCTTCGGCGAACCATTGATCTGCTGGTCAATGAGGGGGTGATGCCGATAGAGGCGATCCCGAGGCATCTTGGTTTGTCTGCAGTCGATATTGAGATGCTTGCCGGATTGCCGGAAGGATATTTCCAGGGCAAGAGCAACGTGATTGAACTCGCGCGGTTGAAATCGGCAGTCGCGGGAACGATTGGTGTAAAAGGTGACAGTACGGTATTGCCGTTTCGGTCGACGAGATGACGGGTGTAATTTAAAGGTGGCTTAGGAGGGTCAAATGGCGTTCTACAAGTATGGGCAGTACTTGTCGCAAGAGCAGACTGCTGACTTTGATCAGATACACCATCCGGGAACGCCGACGCCATATTCCGGAATATATCGGTGCGAAGGCTGTGGGCAGAGCATCGTCTCAACCAAACAGCATCCGTTGCCAGCACAAAATCATCATCAGCATACGTTCGTCCAAGGGGCGATTCGCTGGCGGATGATTGTGCGGACCCATTTCGCCTAAGCGGGTAGGTCGATGCCCATGCATATTTGATACAATCCCGGCGCGCCAGTCGCGGGAATGTGCGGCTGCGAACGAACGTATGCATGTCCCTGTAGGTTGCTCTCCACGGCTCAGATCTGCCCGTTGTGGCTCAGACGTATGGCCGAGGCTGTTGATTTTTGTGATACACTCCGCCACCAGCAGTTCCAACCCCAAGAATCGGAAGGTTCTTGGGGTTTTTCGTTTGTGGTGGGTATCGCGTGTCGTCGGAAGCCTGCCCGGCAGCATTTGTGGGGGCGTGATAAAATCCGTGCCCGCTCAATGACTTAGCGCCTTGCTTTACGCGTACGGCTGGTTGCCCGCAGGCGCTGCCGTGAGGCGCGGCAACGATGCCGCGCGATGGGCGGTATAAGCGCTGTGCCGCGTTCGCGGCCGACCGCGCTGCCTATACTGGTCGAGCCGGCGCAGGCCGGCACGCGTCGGGCCGCCCGGCGGCAGTCGGCCCCGGGGCGCAGCGCGACGCGAGCCTACACATTCACGGAGTATCACGGTGATTCGGACAGACGCTAAAGACGGCGCGCTCGTGTTGTTTTCCGGCGGGCAGGACTCGGCCACTTGTGTGGCCTGGGCCTTGGAGCGCTACCAGACGGTCGAGACGCTCGGCTTCGATTACGGCCAGCGCCACCGCGTCGAACTCGAATGTCGCGAAGGCGTGCGCGAAGCGCTGAAGCATCAGTTTCCCGCATGGTCGGACCGGCTCGGCGACGATCACATGATCGACCTGTCGGTGCTCGGCGCGATCAGCGATACCGCGATGACGCGCTCGATCGAGATCGAGACCGCGGCGAACGGCTTGCCGAACACGTTCGTGCCGGGCCGCAACCTGCTGTTCATGACGATCGCCGCTGCGATCGCCTATCGCCGGGGGCTGCGCGTGCTGGTCGGCGGGATGTGCGAGACCGATTTCTCAGGCTACCCCGACTGCCGCGACGACACGATGAAGGCGCTGCAGGTTGCGCTGAACCTCGGGATGGACACGCGTGTCGTGCTCGAGACGCCGCTGATGTGGCTCGACAAGGCGCAGACCTGGCAGCTCGCCGAACAACTCGGCGGCGAGGCGCTCGTCGAGCTGATCCGTGTCGAGACGCACACGTGCTACGTGGGCGAGCGCGCGGAACTGCACGACTGGGGCTTCGGCTGCGGCGAGTGCCCGGCCTGCAAGCTGCGCAAGCGCGGCTACGAGGCTTACCTGAAGGGCGAGCGGGTGACCGAAGCGCCGCTGTGACGCACATGCGCCGGCAGGGCTTAATCGATAACCGATTCTGATCGACAACGAGCGGCGCGAGCCGGACGAAGCACGATGACTTACGCGGTCAAGGAAATTTTCTACACGTTGCAGGGCGAGGGCGCGAACGCCGGCCGTCCGGCCGTGTTCTGCCGGTTCGCCGGCTGCAATCTGTGGTCGGGCCGCGAAGAAGATCGTGCGGACGCCGTGTGCCGCTTCTGCGATACCGACTTCGTCGGCACGGACGGAGAGAACGGCGGCAAGTTCAAGGATGCCGAAGCGCTCGTCGCGACGATCGCCGGCCTGTGGCCGCACGGCGAGGCGCATCGCTTCGTCGTCTGCACCGGCGGCGAGCCGATGCTGCAGCTCGACCCGCCGCTCGTCGACGCGCTGCACGCGGCGGGCTTCGAGATCGCGATCGAAACCAACGGCTCGCTGCCGGTGCTCGAGACGATCGACTGGATCTGCGTGAGCCCGAAGGCCGACGCGCCGCTCGTCGTCACGAAGGGCAACGAACTGAAGGTCGTGATCCCGCAGGACAACCAGCGGCTCGCCGACTACGCGAAGCTCGATTTCGAGTATTTTCTGGTGCAGCCGATGGACGGCCCGTCGCGCGACATCAATACGAAGCTCGCGATCGACTGGTGCAAGCGGCATCCGCAGTGGCGGCTGTCGATGCAGACCCACAAATATCTGAACATTCCCTGAGCCACGGCCTTTGACATCGTGCTGATTACCCGAAAACTCGAATTCGACGCGGGCCACCGCATTCCCGATCACCGCAGCCAGTGCAGGAACCTGCACGGTCATCGCTACGTGCTCGAAGTCACGCTGCGCGGCGATCTCGTCGATACCGAGGGGGCGCCCGACCGCGGCATGGTGATGGATTTCGCCGACGTGAAGGCGCTCGCGGTCGAGCACCTCGTCAACAAGTGGGACCATGCGTTCCTGGTCTATGCGCGCGACGAAGTCGTGCGCTCGTTCCTCGAGCAGATGGCTGACCACAAGACGGTCGTGATCGACCGGATCCCGACCGTCGAGAACCTCGCGGCGATCGCGTTCGACATCCTCGCGAACGTGTACGACGCGCACTACGGAGTGAACCTGCGCCTGGAGCGCGTGCGCCTGTACGAAACGCCGAACTGCTGGGCCGACGTCGAGCGCGAACCGGCCCGCTGATGCCGCGGCGCCGGCCCGCGCATTCGCGCGGCGGCCGGCCGGCGGTTGCCTGCCCTGCGGCGCCCGATCGGGCCTGCTTCACGTGTCTTCCCACATTTCGCCCGGCGGCGCGCTATGATCGTTGCGTGGCGCTGTCCGTTGCGCCCCGCGATCGGCCACTGTCGCCCGGCCGTCTTCCTTGTTGCCTGTTCCGTTCGATTGCCTGTCCGCCAGGAGGCCGTATCGATGAGCACGCTCACCAATTCCCTCAAGCAACGTCTGCATGACGGCGACGAGCCGCTGTACGGACTGTGGCTGTCGCTCGGCTGCGACTCGGCCGCGGAAGCGCTCGCGCACGCCGGCTACGACTGGCTCTGCATCGACATGGAGCATGCGCCGAACGACAGCCGCGACGTCGCGTCGCAGCTGCGTGCGCTGGCCGCCGCGCATCTGCCGAGCGAGCCCGTCGTGCGCGTGCCGGGGCGTGAGCCGTGGCTCGTGAAGCGCGCGCTCGACGCCGGCGCGCGCACGCTGATGTTTCCTTGTGTCGAGACGCCTGACGACGCCGCGCATGCGGTGCGGCTCACTCGCTTTCCGTCGCTCGATTCCCCGGACGGGCTGCGCGGCGTCGCCGGGATGGTCCGCGCGGCGGCATTCGGGATGCGTCGCGATTACCTGCAGACGGCGAACGCGCAGGTCGCGGTGATCGTGCAGATCGAATCGGCGCGCGGCGTCGACGAAGTCGAGCGGATCGCCGCGACGCCCGGTGTCGACTGCCTGTTCATCGGGCCGGCCGATCTCGCGGCGAGCCTCGGGCATCTCGGCGACAGTCGCCACCCGGACGTCGAAACCGCGATGGCGCGGGTGCTCGCGGCCGGCAAGCAGGCCGGCGTCGCGGTCGGCATCTTCGCGGGCGATACGGCGAGCGCGCGCCAGTACCGCGAGGCCGGCTACCGGATGATCAC
This sequence comes from Burkholderia sp. WTPI3, assembly GCF_021483755.1. Classification (NCBI taxonomy): domain Bacteria; kingdom Pseudomonadati; phylum Pseudomonadota; class Betaproteobacteria; order Burkholderiales; family Burkholderiaceae; genus Burkholderia; species Burkholderia sp. WTPI3. The sequence goes on from NZ_JAGIXF010000008.1 coordinate 71,377, forward strand.
GCTGTCGGCCGACGTGACGTGGCTGCTGCGCGCGACGCGGCAGGCACTGCAGGAGGTGCGATCATGAGTGCGGGCGATGGCGTGGGCGGCATACGTGCGCGGTGTGCAGCCGGTGCGATCGCTGCGTACGGGCGGATCGGTGTGCTGCTCGGGCTGTGGGCCGTGTGCGTCGCCGCGGTCGCGCAGAATGCGCCACGCGCTCAACCGGATCCGGCGCACGAGACGCAATCGGCGGTCGCCGACTACAACGCCGGCGACTATCGCGCGGCGCTGGTGCAGTTCCACGACGCGGCAGAGCGCGGCGACCGGCTCGCGCAGTTCAATTACGCGATGATGCTGCTCACCGGCGTCGGCGTGACAGCGAACGTCGAGGAAGGGTTGCGTTGGCTGAAGCGCGCGGCCGACGCGAACATGTCGCACGCGCAGTACGTGTACGGGCGGATGTTCGACGACGGCGAGTTCGTTGCGCGCAACCCGGTCGAAGCGCACCGCTGGTTCCTGCGGGCGGCGAAGCAGGGGCATGTGCAGGCCGAGCTGTCGCTCGCGAACCAGTTCCTCGACGGGCGCGGCACGCCGCGCGACAACCGGCAGGCGTTCGAGTGGTACAAGCTCGCGGCGGACGCCGGCGAGCCGACCGCGCAGTACGTGACCGCGTCGTTCTACGAGCGCGGTGGCGACGGCGTCACGCAGAACCTGAACATCGCGCGCGCGTATTACGCGGCGGCGGCGGCACAGGGCGACGAGACGGCCGAGCTGAAATTCAAGGAGCTGAGTGCACGGCTGAAGACGCAGGGGCCGGCATCGGGCGCGGACCAAGGGAGCCCGCACGAGACGCCGCAATGAGCGCGCGCCGCACGGCGTGACCGCGTCCGGTTTCGACTTTCCCGACGAAAAACGGCGCCACGGGGCGCCGTTTTTTCATTGCCGCGACAGCAGGCGGCTGCGCGCCGCGCCGTGTCGTCAGGTCTTCATCAACCGCCGCTGTCGTCCGACGCTCATGATCATCCCGATCGCGATGCCGAGCGTCGTGAGTGCGGTGCCGCCGTAGCTCATGAACGGCAACGGCACGCCGACGACGGGCAGCACACCGCTCACCATCCCGATGTTGACGAACGCATAGACGAAGAACGCGAGCGTGAGCGAGCCCGCGAGCAAGCGGCCGAACAGCGTCGCGCCCTGCGCGGCGATATAGAGCCCGCGCGCGATCAGCGCCATGTAGAGCGTCAGCAGCACGAGGCCGCCGACGAGCCCCCATTCTTCCGAGAACACCGCGAAGATGAAGTCGGTGTGCTTTTCCGGAATGAACTCGAGGTGCGCCTGCGTGCCCTTCAGGTAGCCCTTGCCGAGCACGCCGCCCGAGCCGATCGCGATCACGGCCTGGATCGTGTGGAAGCCCTTGCCGAGCGGGTCGGAAGTCGGGTCGAGCAGCGTGCACACGCGATGCTTCTGGTAGTCGTGCATCAGCGGCCACTGCACGTCGGGCTGGCAGATGCGCTGCTCGAACACGGCGATCGAGCCGACCGCGATCACGCCCGCGATCAGTACCGGCACGATCAGCTTGAACGACAGGCCCGCGAGATAGATCACGAAGAAACCGGCGGCGAACACGAGCAGGCCCGTGCCGAGGTCGGGCTGCTTCGCGATCAGGGCGACCGGCACCAGCAGAATCCCGAACGCGGCGACGAAGTCGTACCAGCGCAGCCCGCCTTCGCGGCGCTGGTAATACCACGCGAGCATCAGCGGTGTCGCGATCTTTAGGATTTCGGATGGCTGGATCACGACGCCGACGTTCAGCCAGCGCTTCGCGCCCTTCTTGGTCATCCCGAACAGCGCGACCGCAACGAGTAGCGCGACCCCGAACGTATAGAGCGGCACCGCGAAACGCATCAGCGTCGTTGGCGGGATGTTGGCGATCACCCACATCAGCACGAACGTCAGCATGATGTTGCGCAGCTGGTCCTCGACGCGGCCCGGCATGTCGATCGCCGCGCTGTACAGCGTGACAATGCCCACGCACAGCAGCAGGAACACGATGAGGGCGAGCGGGCGGTCGAAGCCCGCGAACATCTGCTTGATCTTGTCGAGCCAGGCGCGCTTGTCGAATTGCATGCCTTTCTCCGTTAATGAGAGGTGCCGGCGGTCGCCGCTTTCGCGGAGGCCGTCGCACGGTAGTTGTCGTCGCGCGGCACGGTGGCAGCCGGTTGCGCGTCGCTGGCGGGCCGGCGCGGCCGATGCGGGCGCCGGATCGGCGGCAGGCTCGCGGCCATCGGCGCGGCGGCGCTGGCGTCGGCCGGCTGCGCGGCGAACGCCGCGTCGGGCGCCGATGCGGCGTTCGCCGAGCTGGCCGGGTTCGGCGGGACCGGTTGCGGCAGTGCGGTGAAGCCGGCCGCGACGACGGCGGGCTTCGATGCATCGCCGATCACCGGTGCGTTCACCGGCTCGGTCGCCGAGGCGGCGGCGGCCACGGCGGCCGATTCGCTCTGCGGGTTCTGGCGGTCGATGAGATAGAAGTCGAGCACTCGGCGCGCGATCGGGCCCGCGGCCTGCGCCCCCCAGCCGCCGTTTTCGACGACCAGCGCCACGGCGATCTGCGGATGGTCGACCGGCGCATACGCGATGAACAGCGCGTGGTCGCGCAGGTGTTCGGCGAGCAGGTGGCCCTTGTAGTTCGAGCCCTGCAGCGAGAACACCTGCGCGGTACCGGTCTTGCCGGCAGCCTGGTATTGCGCGCCGCGGAACACCTTGTACGCGGTGCCTGACGGGTTTTCGACCACGTTCTCCATCCCGCGCTTCACGACGTCGATGTCGGACTGCTTGAGCGGGATCACTTCGCTTTCCTTCGGCACGGTCAGGTGACGTGCCCGCGTGATCGGATCCTCGATTTCCTTCACGAGGTGCGGCTTCATCACGATCCCGTTGTTCGCGAGCGTCGCGGTCGCATGCGCGAGCTGCAGGATCGTGAACGAGTTGTAGCCCTGGCCGATCCCCAGGCTGATCGTTTCGCCGTCGAACCACTTTTGCTGTGCGGGCTTCTTGAACGCCTTCTTCTTCCAGTCGGTCGACGGCAGGATCCCGCGCGCCTCGCCCTGGATGTCGATCCCGGTGATCTGGCCGAAACCGAACGGCTTCATGAAGTTCGCGATCGCGTTCACGCCGAGGTCGCGCGCGAGCATGTAGAAGTAGGTGTCGTTCGACACCATGATCGCCTTGTTCATGTCGACCCAGCCCTGGCCCGAGCGCACGTCGTTGCGGAACGTGTGGCCGCCGAACGTGAAGTAGCCGGGATCCTGGAAGCCCCAGCCCGGCGTGCGCTTGCCGAGCGTCAGGCCGGCCAGCGCCATGAACGGCTTGTAGGTCGAGCCCGGCGGGTAGGTGCCGTGCAGCGGGCGGTTCAGGAGCGGCTTGTCGGGCGAGTTGTTCAGCTCGTCCCAGGTCTGCTGGTCGATGCCGTCGACGAACGAGTTCGGATCGAAGCTCGGCGACGACACGAACGCGAGCACGTCGCCCGTCTTCGGTTCGATCGCGACGAGCGCGCCGCGCTTGCCTGCGAACGCCTGCTCGGCGACCTGCTGCAGCCCGATGTCGAGCGACAGCACGAGGTTGTTGCCGGGGGTCGCCTGCGTGCGCGACAGCGTGCGCACCGGCCGGCCGCCGGCCGTCACCTCGACTTCCTCGAAGCCCGTCAGGCCATGCAGCTCGGTCTCGTAGCTCTGCTCGACACCAATCTTGCCGATGTAGTCGGTGCCCTTGTAGTTGTTCGCATCGCGACGCGGGTCGTAATTTTCCTGATCGCTGTCGTTCTCGTCGCTCATCGCGTCGATGCGATCCTGGTCGCGCTTCGAGATCCGGCCGATGTAGCCGATCACGTGCGCGGCCGTCATGCCGAGCGGGTACTGGCGGAACAGCCGCGCGCGCACGTCGACGCCGGGGAAGCGGAAGCGCTGTGCGGTGAAGCGCGCGACTTCCGCGTCGGTCAGGCGCGTGCGGATCGGCAGGCTCTCGAAGTTCTTCGAGTCTTCCTGCAGCTTCTTGAAGCGGCGGCGGTCGCGCGCATCGATCGGGATGATCTCGGACAGCTTGTCGATCGTGTTCTCGAGCGTGTCGTCGAGCTTCGACGGCGTGATTTCGAGCGTATACGCCGAATAGTTCTTCGCGAGGACGACGCCGTTGCGGTCGGTGATGATCCCTCGGTTCGGTACGATCGGCGCGACCGAGATGCGGTTTTCCTCGGCCTGCAACGCGTATTTGCCGTGCTGGAACAGCTGCAGGTAGAAAAAGCGGCTCGCGAGCAGTCCGAAGCAGACGAACACGAACACGCCCGCCGCCGCGACGCGCAGGCGGAACCTCGAGAGCTGTTGCTGGGTGTCGTTGAATTCGGTCATGCGGTTAGGTTCGATCCGGCCCGTGCGCGGCGAGCGGGCGCGGGCGAGGGGCGGCCCCGGAGCGCGGCGCGCGGCGGGCGTGGGGGCGGCGGGTATTCAAGGTCGGTCCTGGCGGCGCGGCTCAGATGGGGCGCGTATCGTCCGGATCGACCGGGCGGCGTTGCGGCATCAGCAGCAGATGGCTCGCGATCGGCCACAGCGCGGCCTCGACGAAGCCGTCCACCAGATAGCGCCAGCCGGGGAACGCGGCGCCCATCACGAGGCGGATCACGAACGGCACGAGCTGCGCGACGACGAGCAGCGGCGTTACGTACAGCACCTGCACGCCGATCGGCATCCACAGCACGCGCCGGTGGATCGTGATCGCGCCGTACGACAGCAGCGTATAGGCGAGCGCATGCTCGCCGAGCAGCCCCGCGTCATGCACGTCCATCAGGATGCCGAGCGCGAACGCGACGCCCATTCCGACCTTGCGCGGCTGGTGAATGTTCCAGAACAGCAGCACGAGCGCGACGAAGTCGGGCACGCCGGGCAGGCGGCCCCACGGCATCAGGTTCAGCAGGAACGCGGCGGCGAGGCTGAAGACGATGAAGTACGGGTTGACCGGCTGCAGGATGTATTGCGGGCGATTCATCGCTGGGCTCCTGATTCGGCCGCGGGCTTCGCAGGCGCGACAGCGGGCCTGACCGGAGCGGCAGGCGCGGGTTTCGCGCCGGGTGCGGCCGCGACGGCCGGCTTCGCGTTCGCGTCGGCCTTCTCGTTCTTGGCAGCGGCCTTCGCACCCTTCCTGGCGCCCTTCGCGCTCTTGTCGGCGGCCGGATCGGGATCGGCCGGGCGCGGCGGGACGTCGTTCTGGTAGTGCAGCACGAGCATCTGGCGCGCGCCGCGCACGGCGGCGATCGGCGCGCAGGTCACGCGGGCGAATGCGGTGTCGGCGAGCTTGTCGACGCGCACGACCTTCGCGACCGGCAGGCCCGGCGGGTAGACGCCGTCGAGGCCGCTCGTGACGAGTTCGTCGCCCACGAGGAGGTCGGAACTGGTCGGCACGAAGCGCAGGTCGAGCGAGTCACCCTTCGGCGTGCCGTAGATCACGCTGCGCAGGCCGGTGCGCAGCACCTGCACGGGAATCGCGAGGTCGCGGTCGGTGATCAGCGTGACTTCGGCCTGCAACGGGAACACGCGCGTGACCTGGCCGATCACGCCGTCCTCGCTGACGACCGGTGCGCCGTCCTGGATGCCCTGCTGCGAACCCTGTCCGATCACGATCTTCTGCGTGAACGGGTCGCTGGTGTCGTACTGGATCTCGACCGGCGTCGATTGCGTCGCGATGTGCTGGCGCAGCTCGAGCACCGCGCGCAGGTGCACGTTTTCCTGCGCGAGCACGGCGGCCTGGTTGGCCTGCGTGGACAGCTGCAGGTTGCGCTTGCGCAGCGCGTCGTTCTCGTGACGCAGCGATGCGCCCGTGACGGCGATGTCGGCCGCGCCCATGAACAGGTCGCGCGGCACGAGCGCCGCGCGCTGCAGCGGGTACAGCACGGTGCCCAGCACGCCGCGGACGATTTCGAGCGTGCTGAAGCGCGCGTCCGATACGAGGAGCGCGATGGCGAGTGCAACGAAGAAGATGAGCCGCGCGAGCGCGGGCGGACCTTGCTTGAAGAGGGGCGGCGGACTGTATTCCATGGTCGGCGCCGGGCGCGTGGCGATCGGTTAGATAATGCTCAGACGCGCAAACGGCGTGGCGGTTCGTTCTGAACGAGCGATCCGGCCACGCCGCGGGTGCGTCATATCAAACGGGACTGCTTAAGCCATCACTCGTACGAGAAGATGCTGCCCAGCTTGTCCATGCGCTCGAGCGCCATGCCCGAGCCGCGCACGACGCACGTGAGCGGGTCTTCGGCGACGAGCACCGGCAGGCCGGTTTCTTCCGCGAGCAGGCGATCGAGGTCGCGCAGCAGCGCGCCGCCGCCCGTCAGCATCATCCCGCGCTCGGCGATGTCGGCGCCGAGTTCCGGCGGCGTCTGCTCGAGGGCAATCTTCACCGACGACACGATCTGGTTCAGCGGGTCGGTCAGTGCTTCGAGAATTTCGTTGCTGGAGATCGTGAAGCTGCGCGGAATGCCTTCCGACAGGTTGCGGCCCTTCACTTCCATTTCCTTGACTTCGGAACCCGGGAACGCGGAGCCGATCTCCTTCTTGATCGCTTCGGCGGTTTGTTCGCCGATCAGCATCCCGTAGTTGCGGCGGATGTAGTTGACGATCGCTTCGTCGAACTTGTCGCCGCCGACGCGCACCGAGCCCTTGTACACGATGCCGCCGAGCGAGATCACGCCGACTTCGGTCGTGCCGCCGCCGATGTCGACGACCATCGAGCCCGTGGCTTCCGACACCGGCAGGCCCGCGCCGATCGCGGCCGCCATCGGCTCCTCGATCAGGTAGACCTGCGATGCGCCGGCGCCGTGCGCCGCTTCCTTGATCGCGCGGCGCTCGACCTGGGTCGAGCCGCACGGCACGCAGATGATGATGCGCGGCGACGGGGAGAACATGCGCGATTCGTGCGCCGTCTTGATGAACTGCTTGATCATCTGCTCGGTGACGGTGAAGTCGGCGATCACGCCGTCCTTCATCGGGCGGATCGCCTCGATGTTGCCCGGTACCTTGCCGAGCATCTGCTTGGCTTCCTTGCCGACCGCCTGGATCGTTTTCTTGCCGTTGGGGCCGCCTTCCTGGCGAATCGACACGACGGACGGCTCATCGAGGACGATGCCCTTGCCGCGCATGTAGATCAGGGTGTTTGCGGTGCCGAGGTCGATCGCGAGATCGTTGGAGAAGTAGCTGCGCAAAAAACCGAACATTCAGAATCCTGTTTCGCTCTGGGCCGGCCCTGCATAGCGAGCGCTGAGGGCGGCAGCGGAAAAAATAACAGCCTCGGGAAGCGTGGCGGAAGCGGCCGCCGCGGCGCACGAAGCTGCGAGTGATGTCTACCGGGGGCGCACGAAGCACGCACGGCTTGCCGAAGCGGGGCGAAACGGTGCGGGAAAAGGCTGCCGGGTTTGGGTCGAACGCGTAATGATACCTTATAATTTCACGGTATTTGAATCGAAACGGTCGGTATTTTTGCCGCTTCGGCCCCGATTTTTGAGGGTGGGATCGCACCCTCCAACCCCCCGCCGCAGCGCTGTTTTCGAGGCGCTGCGCAGTCTTGTTTTTCCGGTGATCGCATGGCCCTGACCCTGACCGATGTGAAACGCATCGCGCACCTGGCGCGACTCGAAATGGCCGACGCCGACGCCGAGCATACGCTCGGCCAGCTCAACGAATTCTTCGGCCTCGTCGAGCGGATGCAGGCGGTCGACACCGCCGGCATCGCGCCGCTCGCCCACCCGATCGAACAGATCCAGGAAGTCGCGCAGCGCCTGCGCGACGACGCCGTGACGGAAGTCGTCAATCGCGACGACAACCAGCGTCCGGCGCCGGCCGTCCAGGACGGCCTCTATCTCGTGCCGAAGGTGATCGAGTAAGCATTCGCTGACAAGCGCGCCGGCCCTGCGCCGCGCGCGACCCAGAATTCCCAGGAAAACCACTCAATGCACGCAAAAAGCCTGACCGAACTGCGCGCCGCGCTCGCCGCCAAGGAATGCTCGGCCGTCGAGCTCGCGCAGCTCTACCTGAAACGGATCGACGCGGCTCGCGACCTGAACGCGTTCGTCCATGTCGACGCCGATCTGACCCTCGCACAGGCGAAGGCCGCCGACGCCGAACTCGCGCGCGGCGCGGGCGGCGCGCTGACCGGCCTGCCGATCGCGCACAAGGACGTGTTCGTCACGCGCGGCTGGCGCTCGACCGCCGGCTCGAAGATGCTCGCGAACTACGAGAGCCCGTTCGACGCGACCGTCGTCGCCCGCCTGCAGGCGGCCGGCATGGTCACGCTCGGCAAGACCAACATGGACGAGTTCGCGATGGGCTCGTCCAACGAGAACTCGGCGTTCGGCGCGGTGAAGAACCCGTGGGACACCAGCGCGGTGCCGGGCGGCAGCTCGGGCGGCAGCTCGGCCGCCGTCGCCGCGCGCCTCGCGCCGGCCGCGACCGGCACCGACACCGGCGGCTCGATCCGCCAGCCCGCGTCGTTCGCGGGCGTGACGGGCATCAAGCCGACCTACGGCCGCGTGTCGCGCTACGGGATGATCGCGTTCGCGTCGTCGCTCGATCAGGGCGGCCCGATGGCGCAGAGCGCGTCGGACTGCGCGCTGCTGCTGAACGCGATGGCCGGCTTCGACGCGCGCGATTCGACGAGCCTCGAGCGCGACGACGAGGATTTCACGCGCCACCTCGGCCAGCCGTGGGCGGCCGGCAACGATGCGGGCAAGCCGCTCGCGGGCCTGCGCATCGGGCTGCCGAACGAGTATTTCGGCGATGGTCTCGCCGACGACGTGCGCGCGTCGATCGACGCGGCGCTCAAGCAGTATGAAGCGCTCGGCGCGACGCTCGTGCCCGTGTCGCTGCCGAAGACGGAACTGTCGATTCCCGTGTACTACGTGATCGCACCGGCTGAAGCCTCGTCGAACCTGTCGCGTTTCGACGGCGTGCGCTTCGGCCATCGCGCCGCGCAGTACGGCGACCTGCTCGACATGTACAAGAAGTCGCGCGCCCAAGGCTTTGGCCCTGAGGTGAAGCGCCGGATTCTCGTCGGCACCTACGTGCTGTCGCACGGCTACTACGACGCGTACTACCTGCAGGCGCAGAAGATCCGCCGCATCATCGCGCAGGACTTCCAGGAAGCGTTCAAGTCCTGCGACGTCATCATGGGCCCGGCTTCGCCGACGGTCGCATGGGATCTCGGCGCGAAGGGCGACGATCCGGTGCAGATGTATCTCGCGGATATCTACACGTTGTCGGTGAGCCTCGCCGGCCTGCCCGGCATGAGCGTGCCGTGCGGCTTCGGCGCCGGGGCGAACGCGAAGCGCCCGGTTGGCCTGCAGATCATCGGCAACTATTTCAACGAAGCCCGGATGCTGCAGGTCGCCGACGCGTTCCAGCGCGCGACCGACTGGCACAAGCAAGTTCCGGCAGGGGTGTAAGCATATGGCTACTCAATGGGAAGTCGTCATCGGTCTCGAGACGCACGCGCAACTGTCGACCGTCTCGAAGATTTTCTCCGGCGCATCGACGCAGTTCGGCGCGGAGCCGAACACGCAGGCCTGCCCGGTCGACCTGGCGCTGCCGGGCGTGCTGCCGGTGCTGAACCGCGGCGCGGTCGAGCGCGCGATCCGCTTCGGCCTCGCGATCGGCTCGACCATCGCGCCGCGTAGCATCTTCGCGCGCAAGAATTATTTCTACCCCGATCTGCCGAAGGGTTATCAGATCAGCCAGTACGAGATTCCGGTCGTGCAGGGTGGCCAGATCACGATCCAGGTGCCCGCCAACGAAAAAGCCGGCAAGGAAGCGTACGAAAAGACCGTCAACCTGACCCGCGCGCACCTCGAGGAAGATGCGGGCAAGTCGCTGCATGAAGACTTCGCCGGGATGACGGGGATTGACCTGAACCGCGCGGGCACGCCGCTGCTCGAGATCGTCACCGAGCCGGAAATGCGCAGCGCGGCCGAGGCCGTCGCCTACGCGAAGGCGCTGCATGGGCTCGTCGTGTGGCTCGGCATCTGCGACGGCAACATGCAGGAAGGCTCGTTCCGCTGCGACGCGAACGTGTCGGTGCGCCCGGTCGGCCAGGAGAAGTTCGGCACGCGTGCCGAGATCAAGAACCTGAACTCGTTCCGGTTCCTCGAGGAAGCGATCAACTACGAAGTCCGTCGCCAGATCGAGCTGATCGAGGATGGCGGCGAAGTCGTGCAGGAAACGCGCCTCTACGATCCGGACAAGCGCGAGACGCGTTCGATGCGCAGCAAGGAAGACGCGCACGACTACCGCTACTTCCCCGATCCCGACCTGATGCCGCTCGTGATCGGCCAGGACTGGGTCGAACGCGTGCAGGCCGGGATGCCCGAGCTGCCGGCCGCGATGCAGCAGCGCTTCGTCGAGCAATATGGCGTGTCCGCGTATGACGCGGGCGTGCTGACGTCGAGCAAGGCGATGGCCGCGTACTTCGAGGCGGTGGTCGCGAAGGCCGGCGCGGCGAACGCGAAGATCGCCGCGAACTGGCTGATGGGCGACGTGTCGTCGCAGTTGAATCGCGACGGCATCGAGATCGACGCGATTCCGGTCTCGGCCGCCCAGCTCGCGCTGGTGCTGCAGCGCATCGCCGACGGCACGATCTCGAACAAGATCGCGAAGGAAATCTTCGCGACGATCTGGGACGAGAAGGCGACCGACGAAGGCGCGGCCGACCGCATCATCGACGCGAAGGGCCTGAAGCAGATCTCCGACACCGGCGCGCTGGAAGCGATCATCGACGAGGTGCTCGCGGCGAACGCGAAGTCGGTCGAGGAATTCCGCGCGGGCAAGGAAAAGGCGTTCAACGCGCTGATCGGCCAGGCCATGAAGGCGACGAAGGGCAAGGCCAATCCGCAGCAGGTCAACGAACTGCTGAAGAAGAAGCTCGGCTGAACATGGGCGCGCGCCTGAACCGCGCTTGACGACGGGCCGCCGCCGAACCTGTTCGGGGCGGCCCGTCGTTTTGGTGCATGCGTTATCGTGTGCATGTGTGCACCACACCGTCCAACGGAGGAACGAATGGCGAAACAACCGTCGCTCGACGATTTTCGCGTGCCGTACAGCACGCGAGAGAAGGAAGCTGCCGGATTCAAGCTCGATGCGTTCGATCCGGCCGCGAAGCCGTTCTCGTCGGGTTCGAAGGACGCCGACCGCGAACGGCTCACCGCCGTGTCGACGGAGCTCGACGTGCAGCAGGAGCGCCTGCACACGCAGCAGAAGAAGCGCGTGCTGCTCGTGCTGCAGGGGATGGACACCAGCGGCAAAGACGGCACCGTGCGCGCGGTGTTCCGCGACGTCGATCCGCTTGGCCTGCGCATCGTGCCGTTCAAGGCGCCCACGCCGATCGAGGCCGCGCACGACTTCCTGTGGCGCGTGCATGCGCAGGTGCCGGCCGCGGGCGAACTCGCGATCTTCAACCGCAGCCACTACGAAGACGTGCTCGTGCCGCGCGTGCTCGATCTCATCGACGACAAGGAATGCGAGCGCCGCTATCGGCAGATCCGCGATTTCGAGACGATGCTGGCGGAGAACGGCACGACGATCATCAAGTGCTTCCTGCACATCTCGAAGGACGAGCAGCGCGAGCGGCTGCAGGCGCGCATCGACGATCCGACCAAGCACTGGAAATTCGACATCTCCGATCTCGACGCGCGCAAGCACTGGGACGCGTACCAGTCGGCATACCGCGACGCGCTCGCCGCGACGTCGGCCGAGCATGCGCCGTGGTACGTGATTCCGGCCAACTCGAAGACGCACCGCAACGTGATGATCGCCGAGCTGCTGCTGCGTACGATGACCGACATGAAGCTCGAATTCCCGCCGCCGAAGCCGGAGCTCGACGGTGTGAAGATCCGCTAGGCTGCGATCCTGTAAAAAACATCGAACTGAACTGAACAACGGAACCCGACATGATGCGAGTGATTACCGCCAACCTGAACGGCATCCGCTCCGCCGCGAAGAAGGGCTTCTTCGAATGGCTCGGCGAGCAGAACGCCGACTGCGTGTGCGTGCAGGAAATCAAGGTGTCGGCCGACGACCTGCCGGCCGAATTCGTCGAGCCGCACGGCTTCAGGAGCTATTTCCACCACGCCGAGAAGAAGGGCTACAGCGGCGCGGGCGTGTACAGCCGCCACGAGCCCGATGACGTGATCATCGGCTTCGGCAGCAGCGAATTCGATGCCGAGGGGCGTTACGTCGAGGCGCGCTACGGCAAACTGTCGGTCGTGTCGGTGTACGTGCCGTCCGGCTCGAGCGGCGAAGAGCGCCAGCAGGCGAAGTACCGCTTCATGGACGAGTTCATGCCGCACCTGGCCGAGCTGAAGAAAAAGCGCGAGGTGATCCTGTGCGGCGACGTGAACATCGTCCACAAGGAAATCGACATCAAGAACTGGAAGAGCAACCAGAAGAATTCGGGCTGCCTGCCGGAAGAGCGCGCGTGGCTCACGCAACTGTTCGACGACGTCGGCTATGTCGACGTGTTCCGCATGCTCGACCCGCGCGCAGAGCAGTACACGTGGTGGAGCAACCGCGGCCAGGCATACGCGAAGAACGTCGGGTGGCGGATCGATTACCAGATCGCGACGCCGGGCGTGGCCGGCACCGCCAAGAGCACGGCGATCTTCAAGGACATCAAGTTCAGCGATCACGCGCCGCTGACGGTGGATTACGACTACAAGACGTAATCGTCGACGCGATGCGACGCGGTGCGGCATGACGCGCACCGCAGTCGAACCCTTCGGTCGCCGGATGCAAAACGGGCCGCATGTCGAACATGCGGCCCGTTTCGTCTGGCGCGTCGCTTACTGCTTGAGCGACGCCATGTCCACCACGAACCGGTACTTCACGTCGCTCTTCAGCATCCGTTCGTAAGCGGCATTGATCTGCTGCATCGGAATCGTTTCGATGTCCGACGTGATCCCGTGTTCCGCACAGAAATCGAGCATTTCCTGCGTTTCCGCGATCCCGCCGATCAGCGAGCCCGCGAGGCGGCGTCGCTTGAAGATCAGGTTGAACACCTGCGGCGACGGATGGTCGTGCTCCGGCGCACCGACGAGCGTCATCGTGCCGTCGCGCTTGAGCAGGTGCAGGAACGGATTCAGGTCGTGCTGCGCGGCGACCGTGTTCAGGATGAAGTCGAGGCTGTTCAGGTGCGCGTTCATCTGCGCTTCGTCCTTCGAGATCACCACTTCGTGCGCGCCGAGCCGCTTGCCGTCCTCGATCTTCGACGGCGACGTCGTGAACAGCACGACGTGCGCGCCCATCGCGCGTGCGAGCTTCACGCCCATATGGCCGAGCCCGCCGAGGCCGACGATCCCGACCTTCTTGCCGGGGCCGACGTTCCACTGGCGCAGCGGCGAATAGGTCGTGATCCCCGCGCACAGCAGCGGCGCGGCGCCGGCCGGGTCGAGCGTCTCCGGCACGCGCAGCACGAACGCCTCGTCGACGACGAGTTGCGTCGAGTAGCCGCCGTACGTGACGTCGCCGGTCACGCGATCCTGACCGTTGTAGGTGCCGACGAAGCCGTTCTCGCAATACTGTTCGAGGCCTTCCTCGCAGCTTGGGCAGGTGCGGCACGAGTCGACGAGACAGCCGACGCCGACCAGCTCGCCGACCTTGAAGCGCGACACCTGCGGGCCGGTCGCGGTCACGCGGCCGACGATTTCATGGCCCGGCACGACCGGGTAGATCGTGTTGCGCCATTCGTTGCGGGCCTGGTGCAGGTCGGAGTGGCAAACGCCGCAGTACAGTACCTCGATCTGGATGTCGAGGTCGCGCAGCGCACGGCGCTGGAATTCGAACGGGGCGAGCGGCGACTGCGCGTCGGTCGCCGCGTAAGCGTAAGTTGTGCTCATGCAGGGGGCTCCTTGTCCGGGAAAACATCCGGCGAAACAGACTGCCGCCGCACCATGTGGCGGCGCGGCGAGACAGGTGCCCATCGTAAGCAGCGCGCGGCCGGCGCGAAATACACGAAGGTCTCGAAGATTTGCCTATTCCTCTCGAATTGCACGCGAACGGCCGTCAAAACGCTTTCAGGGTGCTACATTGCGAGCCAGATTCTCTTGCAGGACAGGACGACGCCGATGAGCTTCCAGCCCCTTTTCGACGACTCGGGCGACCGCGTGCGGCGCCGCATGATCGAGCTGCATGCGCGTCTCGCACCGAACGAGGGCGACACGCTGGCGGCGCTCGACGGCGTGCGCTTCATCCGCGTGAGCCGGCCGGTGCCGCGCATGCCGGTGCTGTACGAACCGAGCATCATCGTCGTGTGCCAGGGCCGCAAGCTCGGCTATCTCGGCGAGCGTTCGTTCGTCTACGACGCGCAGCAGTATCTCGTGCTGTCGGTGCCGTTGCCGTTCGAATGCGAAACCTTCGCGAGCATGGACGAGCCGTTTCTCGCGATCTCGATCCGCGTCGATCTCGCGGTGATCGCCGAACTCGCGATCCTGCTCGACGAGACGCTCGGCGCCGCGGTCAGCGAGCCGCACGGCCTCTACTCGACACCGCTCGATGCGCCGCTTGCCGACGCGGTGGTGCGCCTCCTCGAAGCGCTCGCGTCGCCGCACGACACGTGCGTGCTCGGGCCGGCGATCATGCGCGAGATCGCGTATCGCGTGCTGACCGGCGCGCAGGGCGACGCGATTCGCGCGGCGCTCGTTCAGCAGCATCATTTCGGCCGCATCGCGAAGGCGCTGCGACGCATCCATGCGGACCTGACGGCCGATCTCGACGTCGAGACGCTTGCGCGCGAGGCCGGCATGAGCCTCGCGGTGTTCCACGCGCAGTTCAAGCATGTGACCGCGACATCGCCGATGCAATATGTGAAGGCCGCACGCCTGCACCAGGCGCGGTTGATGATGGTGCAGGACGGCGTCGGGGCGGGGGCTGCCGCCGCGCGGGTCGGCTATGCGAGCGCATCGCAGTTCAGCCGCGAGTTCAAGCGGCTGTTCGGCCGCAGCCCGGGTGACGAAGTGCGTGCGATGCGCGAAAGCGGCGCCGGAAGCCGGCCGTTCGAATCGGTCGTCCGCGCGTAGTCACGGTCGCCGGATGCGGCGCTCAGCGCCGCACGACCTTGCGCCGCTGCGCGCTGATGCCCGCATAGTCGGGCAGCGTGTCGACGCGTTTGCCGACCGCTTTCGCGTATAGCGGCATCAGGTCGGGCAGGCGGTTCAGCAGATCCTGCCGCCGCGTGGCGCTGTACGGGTGCAGGTAGATGAAGCCCGTCGCCTTGTCCGCGCGCGTCGCCGCCGCGAGCTTGTCCCACAGCGTGATTGCCGCGCGCGGATCGAAACCCGCGCGTGCGGCGATGTCGCCGCCGATCACGTCGGCTTCGGTTTCGTCGGTCGGGTCGTAGCGCAGCGTCTGCAGGCGTGCGCCGAGGTTCAGCGCCTGCGGCAGCGGATCGCCGACGCCGAACAGCGGCGGCAGTGCGGCCGCGCGCAGCGAGGTTTGCGACGTCGTGCTGAAATTGCTGCGCGCGTGTTCGCGCAGCGCGTGCGCGATGCCATGCGCGAGCAGCACGCCTAATTCGTCGTCGTTCAGGCGCACGCGGTCGAGCATCCCGCCGTACACGAGGATCTTGCCGCCCGGCAGGCAGGTGAGGCGGATGTCGCGCGAGCGGATCGCATTGACCTCCCACGCCCAGTTCTTCACGCGATCGTTCCACTTCACCGAATACGGCGCGAGCTTCGTGACGATCGCGCGCAGGCGTTTCACGCGCGGCTGGTTCGCGGGCAGGAGGCGACCGCTGTCGGCGGCCGCTTGCACGATTTGCGTGTATTCGGTCGCGGTGAGCTGTTCGAGCAGCGTTGACGGGATCAGCGTGCGGAACGCGATCGCGTTGCCGTAGCGAACTTGCTGCGGGGTCGGCGTATAGGCTTTCGTGGACGCGGCCGCACCGGTTGGTTGCGCGGCTTCGGCCGCGGACGGTGTAACGGGCGCCGCCGGCGTGGACGGCGAAGCCGGCACGGTGGCCGGTGCAGAGTCTGCCGAGGTCGCGCTTGCGTCGGCCGCATGCGCGTTTCCCGCCGCGAGTGCGGCGATGCCGACGCTCAGCGACGCGGCGACGCGTGCCAGGTCGTGCAGTCGATCATTGCGCACGGCTGGCCTCGCCGTCGCGCGCGGTACCGTTCCACGGCGCGATCTTGAACAGCAGCAGCATGCCGGGGATCGCGAGCGCGGTGCACACGATGAAGTAATCGAACCAGCCGATCTTCGCGACGATGAAACCGCTCGCGGCCGAGGCGAGCGTGCGCGGCACCGACGCGAGGCTCGTAAACAACGCGAACTGCGTGGCCGTGTAGCGCGGATCGGTCGTGCTCGCGATATACGCGACGAACGCGGCCATCGTCAGGCCCGTCGTGAAGGTTTCGAAGCCGTAGACGATCGCGAGCGCGACCGTCATCGGGCTGAATTGCGGCATGACGGCGATGCCGAACACCGACAGCCCGGCCGCGATCGCGTGGCTCGTCGCTACCGTGAAGTCGTACAGCACCGCGAGCACCGGCGAGCCGGGGCCGAGTTGCGCGAGCCATGCGAAGCCGAGCGTCGACACCATCTGCAGCAAGCCGAAGATCCACAGCCCGCGGCCGATCCCGATCTTCACGAGCCACACGCCCCCGATGATGCCGCCGGCGACGCTCGCGACGAGCGCGGTGGTTTTCGCGACGATGCCGATCTCGGTGCGCGTGAAGCCGATGTCGAGGAAGAATGACGTCGACAGCGTGGTCGCCATCGTGTCGCCGATCTTGAACAGGAAGATGAACGCGATGACGAGCAGCGCGCCGGCCCAGCCGTCACGCTGGATGAATTCGCGGAACGGCAGCACGATCGCGTCGCGCAGGTTGCGCGGCGGCGTGCCGATCACTTCGGGTTCGCGCACCAGCAGCGTCATCAGGATGCCCGGCAGCATGAACGCGCCGGTGATCGCGAACACGACGTCCCACGGCATGTGATCGGACAGGATCAGCGCCAGCGAACCGGGGATCAGCGCGGCGAGCTTGTACGCGTTCACGTGCACCGCGTTGCCGAGGCCCTGCTCGGTGTCGCGCAGCAGTTCGCGGCGGTATGCGTCGATCACGATGTCGGAACTTGCGCCGAAGAACGCGACGAGCGTCGTGAGCGCGGCGACCGTCCAGATCGAATCGCGCGGCGACACGAAGCCGAGCGTGGCGATCGCGCCGGCGACCAGGACCTGCGTGAGCAGCATCCAGCCGCGCCGGCGGCCCGGCCGCCAGCCGGGCAGGCGCGGGATGTAGCGGTCCATCAGTGGCGCCCACAGGAACTTCCACGTATACGGGAACTGGATCAGCGCGAACAGGCCGATTTCCTTCAGGTTCACGCCCTCGGAGCGCAGCCATGCCTGCACGAGGTAGACGAGCGTGAAGAGCGGCAGCCCCGACGTAAAGCCGAGGAACACGCAGATCAGCATGTGCGTGTTCAGATAGGCGCGCCAGCCGGGGTGGTCCTCGTGAGCGGTGAGTGCGGGCGCCTCGTGTGGCGTTTTCGACATGGACAGGAACTGGGTAGCGTTGACTGATTGCGGCGGCAGCGCGCGGCGGAGGGAGCGGCGCGGGCCGGGCCCGGCGTCCGTCAACGGACTCCCGGCTCAGCTGCGCTTGACGCGGTAGACAGCAAGACTACCACGCCAGTTCGCTCCCCATCGAATCGGCTGACCTTCGTGCAGCACGACGCGGTCGAGGATCGTCACGCCGACTTCGGGCGCGAGCGCCTCGAAATCCTTGATCGTCAGCACGCGCACGTTCGGCGTGTTGTGCCACTGGTACGGCAGCGATTTCGACACGGGCATCCTGCCGTGCAGCACCGACAGCCGGTGCGGCCAGTAGCCGAAGTTCGGGAACGACACGATGCATTCGCGGCCGACGCGTGCGGTCTCGCGCAGGATCGCGGCCGTCTGGTGGATCGTCTGCAGCGTTTGCGACAGGATCGCGATGTCGAAGCTGTGATCCTCGAACAGGCGCAGGCCGTCCTCCAGGTTCTGCTGGATCACGTTGATGCCGTTCTTGGCGCTCGCGAGCACGCCAGCGTCGTTCAGCTCGATTCCGTAGCCGGTCACGTCCAGCTCCTCCATCAGCAGTGCGAGCAGCGAGCCGTCGCCGCAGCCGAGGTCGAGCACGGTCGAACGCGGTTCGACCCAGCGCGCGATCGTGCGGAAGTCCGCGCGTGCGGACAGGGAATTCAGCGCTTGCTGGTTCATGCTCCCACCTCGTTGGCGATTCGTTCGTAATACGCGCGGATCAGGTTGTGATAGCGCGCGTCGTCGAGCAGGAACGCGTCGTGGCCGTGCGGCGCGTCGATTTCCGCGTAGCTGACCGTGCGCTTGTTGTCGAGGAGTGCCTTCACGATCTCGCGCGAGCGGGCCGGCGCGAAGCGCCAGTCGGTCGAGAAGCTCGCGATCAGGTATTTCGCCTGCGTCTGCGCGAGCGCGGCGGTCAGGTTGCCGTCGAACGCCTTGGCCGGATCGAAATAGTCGAGCGCGCGCGTGATCAGCAGGTATGTGTTCGCGTCGAAGTAGTCGGCGAACTTGTCGCCCTGGTAGCGCAGGTACGACTCGACCTCGAACTCGACGTCGAAGCTGAAGTTGTACGCGTCGAGCGCGCCGTCCGCGCGGCGCAGCGCGCGGCCGAATTTCTCGGCCATGTCGTCGTCGGACAGATAGGTGATGTGGCCGATCATCCGCGCGACGCGCAGGCCGCGCTTCGGCTTCACGCCGTGCGCGTAGTAGTCGCCGCCGTGGAAGTCGGGATCGGACAGGATCGCCGAGCGTGCGACCTCGTTGAACGCGATGTTCTGCGCGGACAGCTTCGGCGTCGACGCGATGTCGATGCAGTGCGCGACGCGCTCCGGATACATCAGGCTCCACGCGAGCGCCTGCATCCCGCCGAGGCTGCCGCCCATCACCGCGGCGAAGCGCTCGATGCCGAATGCGTCGGCGACGCGCGCCTGCGCATGCACCCAGTCCTCGACGGTGACCACCGGGAACCGCGCACCGTAAGGCTTGCCGGATGACGGATCGATGCTCATCGGGCCGGTCGAGCCGAAGCACGAGCCGAGGTTGTTCACGCCGATCACGAAGAAACGGTTGGTGTCGAGCGGCTTGCCGGGGCCGACCATGTTGTCCCACCAGCCGGTGCTGCGCGGATCGTCCGCATAGACGCCGGCGACGTGATGCGACGCGTTGAGCGCGTGGCAGACGAGCACCGCGTTCGAGCGTGCGGCATTGAGCTCGCCGTACGTCTCGACGACGAGCTGATAGTTGCCGAGCGCGCTGCCGCTTTGCAAGCGCAGCGGTTCGGCGAAGTGCATGGTCTGTGGAGCGACGATGCCGATCGATTCCATTCGTTCCGCCTTATGACTGGGCGGCTAAACGGGTGTCGGCGATGCGCGGAGTCGAAGGTGCGCGGCTGACGACCTCTTTAGCCGCATTTGTAGTGAACCGCCGGGACAAGGACAGATCAAGGCCCCGGCCGGTTCGCGCGCCCGCAATCGAGTCAGCAAATCGGCGCGCTTCCGACCTGCCGCCAACGAGGCGGCAAGTCGGCAAAGTATAGCGGAATTCGGCGGGGCGCGGATTTCGCGCTCCGCCGTCTGCCTGCCTGGCCTACCAGCGGTATTTTGCCGAGAGCTGCCCCCGAACGACCGAGTAGTCGGACAGATTGCCTTCCACGCCGACACTCGCCGATACCGAGAAGCGACGGCTCAACTGGCCGGTTGCGCCGATCCGGACGGCTGCCCGGTCGCGCGGCACGCTGAACGAGAACGCATTGCCGTCGAGCGTGAGCGCGCGCGACCCCGGGCCATGCCACCAGTTCGCTTCGACGAACGGTCGAAGCTCGCGCCCATGCGGCATCGCGGTGACGCCGTGCACCCGCACGCCGACGCGGGTCAGCACGTCGGTCGCGCCTTGACCGTCGATCCGGCCGCCCGGCGCGGCGTGTGCGTCCGCGTGGTAGTCGGATACGACGAACTGCACTTCGGGTTCGACGAAGAAGCGCGAGTCGCCGCGCTCGTAGAACGGCATTGAATAGCCCGTTTCGAGCGAGCCCGTGAGGGTGCGCGACCGGTACGAATCGGCGGCCAGACTGCCGCCGACGCTGTTCGCATATGCGCCATACATGAACCACGCATCGACGTACGGGCCGGACAGGATGTCGCGGCTGCCGTACCACGTGCCGTATACCCCGACGTTGTAGCCGGACACGCTGCCGCGCGCGGTGGCGTTCGCCATGCGCTGTTCGGTCGCGTTCCACAGCGGCCGGGTCGACCAGTTCGTCTGGCTGCCGTACATGCCCATCGCGCCGACGCGTACGCTGCCGCCGCGACCGTCGCTGAAGCGAAACAGGTCGGCGCCCGCATGAACCAGGCGGCCGTTGCCGGACACGCTGCGGCTGCCCCCCGACATCGACGTCATCTGGCCCTCCGCGCGCAGCCAGACCGCGCCGTCGAGCGGGCCGGCAGCAACGGCGTCGGTCCGCAACGAGCGGTCTTCACGTTGATGCAGCGTATGGATCGCCATCGTCGATGCCGCGTCGGCGTTGGCCAGATAGGCGTCCGGTTCGGGGGCGACCGCGCGGGGCGGCGGCGTGATCTCCGGCTTGACCGACGGATCGGGATCGACCGGCCCGGGTGGCTCCGGCGGTACGGGTTTGGCTGCGGAGACGAGATACCAGTCTTCCTTCTGCCCGCCGTCGCCGCCGCGTTTGAGCATGTAGTCGTAGCCGCCGGCCGACAACGTGCCGAAGCCTTTCCGGTAGCCGTCCGACGCCGAGTCGAGCGTGAAGGCCGACGCGTCGGTCGTGCCGCCATTGCGGGTTTCGACGAGCGGAATGCCGATGGTCGTCGGCGCACCGTCACCGCCGGAACGCTTGACGACGATGCCGGTGTCGCCCGATACATGGCCGCCGTCGATCACGAGCCGGTCGGTGGGCGATGCATCGTCCTGCAGCGTTGTGTGCAGGACCAGCCTGCCGTTGCGGGCGGCGTAGTCCCCCGTCACGACCAGCGTGCGCGGCGTCGCCGGCGCGCCGGCAGCCGGATCGGTGAATGCGATCGTCGAATCGTTCAGCGAGATGGAACCGACCGTCGAATCGGCGGTGACGGCCCAGCGGCTGTTCGTGTCCAGCGACAGCGCGCGGACGACATCGGTCGCGCCGGTCCACGCGGACCCATTCGCGAGCTTGACGTCGGTTACGGCATGCGTCGGGCTGCCGTCGTCGGTCGGATGGTTGACGATGTCGCCTTCGGCACGGGAGCCGGTGTCGAGCGAGAGGCGGACCGGCGCGTCGGACTGTGCGATGACCGACAGTAGCGTGCCGTTGCCGCCCGCCACGCGAGCGCCATTGGTCAGCGAGAGGGTGGCGTTGGACGCTTCGAGCGCGCCGTGCCGCTCGCTGACGAGCGAGCCGCCGTCGACATTCAGCGTGGCGCCGCGCACGCTGGCTCCCCACGCGCGTTCCCCCTTCGTGAGGACATCCGAGCGCACATGTCGACCCGGCCGCCGTATCCGATGTCGAGTGCGTTGGCCTCCTCTCCGGTGGTGAAGGCGACGGTATCGGTCAGCGACGCGATGGAGCCGGCGCCGCCCGACAGGACGGCATAGGCTTGATTGCCGTGCGTGCTGATGCTGCTCTGCCGGAGTTCGATCCGGCCGCCGAGTCGTGCGATGGCGCCGACCGCCTTGGCGCCGGTCGTCTCGACATGTGTATCGGTCGCCCGCACGACGGGTGTTTCGGTGTATTCCTTCGACGCGTAGAGACCATGTGCGCTGCGGCCCTGCGTCAACACCTGCGTACTAGTGAGCTCGACGCTGCCCTTGCGCGTGTCCACGCCGAGGGCGGCGAAGCCGTCAGTCTGCAGGCGAGCGCCGTTGAAGGTCGCCGTGGATGCGCCGGGCATGAACAGGGCCGACGAGTAATCGCCGGTGGTATGGACCTCGGTACGCGTGAACGTCGCACGCGTGCCGTCGTCGCTGACGAACGCGCCGTACGAGAACTCGCCGCCCGTGAGGACTCGCGTGGCATCGACGTTGACGACGGCGCCCGGCGCATAGTGCACGGCGATGCCGTGAGCCTCGCGTCCGCGCGTGACGATCAGGCTGTCGGCGAGGTCGATGCGGCTGCCGGCGCCATCCACGTACGCACCGTGTGCGCTGTCGTTGTCTGTGTCGACGGAGATATGCGATGCCAGCACGCTGCCGCCCCGGCGTGCGTCGATACCGGTTGCGAAAATGCCGCGCGTGCGGATTTCCGCATCGCGCAGCTCGATGCGGGAACCGGGGCCTTCGGCGGCGGCGCCGGCCGAACCGTGGCCGAACGAGAACAGGCGGGTCTTGCCCGCCGTGGTTAGCGTGCCGCCATCGATGGCAACGAATACGGGCTTGTTGTTGCCGCGTGTCGAATAGTCGCCCGGTGAGACTTCGAGCGCGATTCCCTCAGCGCGCTGCTGGTCGCCGACGTCAGGCACCTGTGCCACTGACGGTAGCGGGATGACCGCGCCCGCAAGCAATGCGGACCGGATGATGCGCTCGGTGGGGCGCAGACGGTCGAATGACGGAAACCGCAAATTCATCTGCCTTACCTCGATATAGATTGGATGGGTGCAATTTATCTTTTTGCGGCGAGGGGTGAAATGAGACGAATTCGAATTTGTCGTGCATTCGATGATCGGCGCGATATCTGGTAATTCGGCATCGCAGTACTTCGGGGCGCCGCACAATTGATATCGATGGCGTATGGGTGAAGTCGCACCTTGCCGAGGAAATACTCGCTGGCGGGAGGTGCCGAGGCCGGCCCCGCATCCGTTGTGGCGCGGCTGCGGGCGCGACGCGCCAATTTTTCGGCGCGCATGCAGGGGGGGAATAGCGACGCAGTCGTGAAATTTCCGACTGCACGGCGCTTCAAATGTTAACGCTCCATGACATTTCGGCAAATCCCTGGATCGATTGCTTGTATTTAGTACTTGTACTATCTAATTCAGGGTGATATTCGGACTACATCAAATGTAATTTGGATGTAATTTGCCGCAAAATTTGCCATGAGATGTCGCTGCACATGACGGGAATGAAGAATTAACCCGTAAAACGGCGCAGAACATTTCAAATGACCTTTAACTTTTACGGTAATGATCGAAATGAAAAAAGCAATTCTCTCGACGGTGGTAGCCGCTGCGTCTATCGCCGCATTCGCACCGGCTGCGCACGCGGCCGACGGCTTGATCGAATTCACCGGTGCGCTGACGTCGGCTACCTGCAAGATCAACGGTGGCGAGAAGGACTTCACCGTCACGCTGCCGACCGTTTCGACGAGCACGCTGGCCACGGCCGGTTCGTGGGCAGGCCGCCAGGCGTTCAAGCTGGCACTCACCGAATGCCAGCCGAATACGGGCGTCGTCAGCGCATACCTGGAGCCGGGGCCGACGGTCGACATGACCACGGGCAACCTGAAGGTCGACACGGGTGGTGCGACGAACGTCCAGATCGCGCTGCTCAACAGCACCTACGACAAGATCAACGCGGCCGGCACGAACGGCTCGCAGAACGTCGACAAGGTCAACATCAGCGCCGGCAAGGCCGATCTGCAGTTCTACGCGCAGTATCAATCGCTCGGCGGCGCGACGGCCGGCGCAGCGAAGTCGCGCGTGAACTACACGATCGCGTACAACTAAGCAGTTGACTGGGCGGCCGGCGGAAGTAGCCGGTCGCTCCGTGCCCCCCTCTCAAGTCGTTTCGTTGCCATGCGAGACGGCTTCTCAGGAAAGGTACGAATGCCTCATCAAATATAGGAGTCCATATGAATAAATTGTGGAGAAGCATGATTTGCGCGATGCTGCTGGGCTCGGGTGCAGCAGCCGGTGGCGCACACGCGAGCGTCGTGATCGACAACACGCGCGTGATCTTTCGCGCCAGCGAGCGCGAAGTGACGATCAAGCTGACGAATGCAGGCGATCGGCCTGCGCTCGTCCAGACCTGGCTCGACAAGGGCGACGCGCAAGCTGCTCCCGACAAGATCGACGTGCCGTTCACGTTGACGCCGACGATGTTCCGTCTCGATGCAAAGAAGGGACAGACGCTGCGGTTGATCTATACGAAGGAACCGCTTGCGCAGGACCGGGAGACGCTGTTCTGGCTGAACGTGCTCGAAGTGCCGCCGAAGGCGACCGACGAAGAAGCCGGCGAGAACCGCCTGCAACTCGCGTTTCGCACGCGGATCAAGGTGATGTTCCGCCCGAAGGGCCTGTCCGGCGAACCGCTCGAGGCCCCCGAGCAGGTGAAATGGTCCGTGGTGCAGGCCAAGGACGGGCACGGTTATGCGCTCAAGGGCGAAAACCCGACGCCGTACTTCGTCAACCTCGGCGAGGTCAAGCTGAAGAGCGGCGGCACCACTTATGGTGCCGGCTCCGGCTACATCCCGCCGCTCGCGTCGGAGACATTCCCGATCGACAAGCTGGAGCGCCAGCCGGACGCGACCGCCGAAGTCGACTACCTGTTCATCAATGACTACGGCGCTGGCGTGCCGGGCAAGCGCTCGCTTGCCGCACCTGCTCAGCGCTGATTCACAGCGCCCGGCGGTGCGCCGGGGCCTCCTCCCGCGGCCGCGCCGACGCGGCCTTCTTTTCCGCCGAATCGACTCCTGACTCCGGAAACGCGCACGCGCTTCCGGCGGAGCTTGACGCCCGTTCGCCGGGCACGCCGAGCCACGAGGTACGTAACACCATGACGAAGACCGTAAAACCTGATCCGCGTTACGGGGGGCCGCGCCTCCGGCCGCTGTATGCGGCCGTTCTGTCCGCGCTGGCTGCCTGCCACGCCGCGGCATCGGAGGTCGAGTCCGGCAGTGCACCGTTGACGATTGCCCAAGTCGAATTCGACCAGGGCTTCTTCCCGTCCGGCAGCAGCATCACGAACGACCTGTCGCGTTTCGAGAAGGGCAACTCGGTGTTGCCCGGCACGTACAACGTCGACATCTACGTGAACGACAATTGGATCGGCCGCGCGGACGTGCCTTTCAAGGCGTCCGAGACGACGCGCAGCGGCGACGCCCGCGCGTGTTTCGACAAGCTGCTGCTGACCCGCGTCGGTATCGATCTGGCGAAGCTCGCACCGGAGACGGCCGAGGCGCTGGCCGCGCCGGGCGCGTGCCTGCCGCTCGAACGGATCGTCGATGGCGCGACGATCGCGCTCGACTTCGGCGAGCAGCGCCTCGACCTCGGCATTCAGCAGGCGTCACTGTCCCGCAACCCGCGCGGCTACGTGAGCCGCGAGTTCTGGAGCGATGGTGTCAACGCGGGGTTCCTCGGTTACGACGCGAACGTCTACGCGTACAACAATCGCGGCGCGGGTACACAGACCCAGGGCTACCTCGGCCTGAACGCGGGCGTGAATCTCGGCGCGTGGCACTTCCGGCACAACGGCTCGTACAGCTGGAGTTCGCAGGGCAACGCGCAGTACCAGAGCCTGAACACGTATCTGCAACGCGACGTGCCGGCGCTCTTGTCGCAACTCATCGCCGGAGAGTCGTATACGACGGGCGAACTGTTCGATTCGGTCGGCTTCCGCGGCGTGCGGCTCTCGACCGACGACCGGATGCTTCCCGATTCGCTGCGCGGGTACGCGCCGACCGTGCGCGGCGTCGCGAACAGCAACGCGAAAGTGACGATCAAGCAGAACGGCGCGATCATTTACGATACGACGGTCGCACCCGGCGCGTTCGAGATCAACGACCTGTACGCAACCGGCTACGGCGGCGACCTGACGGTCGAAGTAACGGAATCGGACGGCAGTGTGCATTCGTTCAAGGTGCCGTATGCATCGGTGCCGTTGTCGCTGCGCCCGGGCATCAGCCGCTATAGCATCACGGCGGGGACCTTGCGCGATACGATGACCTCGGGCAACCCGTGGTTCACGCAGGGCACGTGGCAGCGCGGCTTTACGAATGCGGTGACCGGCTACGTTGGCGCGACGATCGCGCAGGGCTACGGTTCCGCGATGGTCGGCGGCGTACTCACGACGGGAATCGGCGCGATCGGCGTCGACTATACGCAAGCGATCACGACCGTGCCGGGCGCCGGCCGAATGACGGGCGGCAGCGCGCGAATCAGCTATTCGAAGAACGTTCCGCAAACGGGTTCCAATATCTCGATCGCCGCTTATCGCTATTCGACCGGCGGCTTTTTCGACCTGGGCGCCGCGATGCAGGCGCGCGATGCCGCCGATCGTGGGACGACCGGTATCGAGAGCGTCGTGCGCCCGCGCAATCGCGCGCAGATCACGTTCGGGCAGCAACTCGGCGAACGCGGCGGCAACCTGTCGCTGACCGCCTCGACTGTGAATTACTGGAACCGCGGCGGTTCGGACATCAACTATTCGGTCGGCTACAGCAACACGTTCCGCAACGTCAGCCTGAGCCTGCAGGCCACCCGCCAGCAATCAGCGCTTGGCCAGCAAAGCACGTTGTACTACGCGAGTGTCACGATCCCGCTGGGCCGACAGTATCCGATGACCATGAGCTCCAGCGTGTCGCACGACACGAATGGCCGCACGCAGGTGCGCTCGATGCTGTCGGGTTCGCTGGGCGTCGACCGAAACCTGTCGTATGGCGTGAACCTGAATCACAGTTCGGGAGACGGTTCGAGCGATACGTCGGGCAGCGCGAACATGCTGTACCGCGGCCGGCTGGCCGACGTGTCGGCCAGCGCAGGGTCGGGCAGCGGCAACTCGCAAGGCTCGTTCGGCGTGCGCGGCGCCGTCGTCGCGCACCCTGGTGGCGTCACGCTGTCTCAACCGCTGTCCGAAACGATCGGCGTCATCGAGGCGAAGGGCGCCGGCGGCGCGCGCGTACTCAACGCGTCGGGGGTCAAGCTCGACAGCCGCGGCTACGCCGTCGTGCCTTACCTGACGCCGTACAGCATGAATTTGGTCGAGATCGACCCGAAGGGGCTGTCCACGGACGTCGAACTGAAGACGACAAGCCAGCAGGTCGCGCCTCGCGCGGGCTCGGTCGTGATGCTGAAGTACGAGACGGAAACGGGCCGCTCCGCGGTGATTCATGCGCTGCGGCCGAATGGCGAGCCGCTGCCGTTCGGCTCGAGCGTGGTCGATGCAGCCGGCAATCCGGTCGGCGCCGTCGGCCAGGCCAGCAAGATCTTCGTTCGCGGCCTGCAGGACAGTGGCGAGCTCACGGTCAAGTGGGGAGACACGCCCGATACGCTGTGCCATATCGCCTATCAACTGCCGATACGCGATGCCGGTTCGAAGGCGGATGGGTATCAACGTATCGACACCCAGTGCGTGGCGCCCGAAGCAGGTGAGCCGTCGGTGCGGGCCACGCCAATCGCGCAACGCATGGATAAGGGCACAAGTGCACGCTGAATGGGTCGTGGTGGCGCTTCAAGCCGAGGGCCGAGCGCGGGTATCGACCTCGATGGCCCGGCGCATGCGGCCAGATGTTGCCGATATACGCTTTTCACTCAATACCGAATTCGACGGGACTTCCTATGAAACAATTCAAATGGCTTTTCGCGATATTGGCGACGTTACCGATTTCCCAGGTTGCTCATGCCGCCGTCAAGTGCACGGCGCCGCCGGGCGAGAGCGTTCCGGTGAATCTTTTCTACGATGCGAGCAGATTGCCCGCGTTCGATCCGAATGTCCCGGTGGGCGGTGTGCTGGCGAAGGTAACCCGGTTTCAGATGACGCCCCGTTCCCTCGTCATACTCACCTGCAATACCTATCTCAACAGTCTGACGACCGAGGGCACTTATCCTTATCTGGGCAATTTCTTGTATCAGACGCCGAAGGAAGGTGTCGGCATGAAGTTGAAGCACTCGGCACCGGTGATACAAGGGTATTTCCCGACTTCTTTTTCACAACCTGTACTCTATCAGGTCCAGTGGGGGGGGAGTGTCGGGCACACTTCCACGATGGAGCTGGATATCGAGTTCATCAAGACGGGACCCATTACCGGCAGAGGTAGCCTGAATGGCGAATTCGCCCGATGGAAGCTTTATGACTTCCAGGGCGCGAGCTATCGATTCGACGGTGACGTGGAAGTCAAGTCACCGACCTGTAAGGCAGCAACGGAGGGCGCGCAAACCGTAGATCTCGGCACCTATCCGACGAAGGACTTCAAGGGCATTGGCTCGGTATCGAAACTCGTGCCGTTCGCGATCAACCTGACGTGCTCGGGTGGCACCGAGAATACCCAGTCGAAGATTTTCATGACATTGACGGACAACGCGAATCCGTCAAACAGGTCGAACACGCTGTCGCTTGCGCCGGATTCGGCCGCCAAGGGGCTCGGCATCCAGGTCTTCAAGGATTCGACGCTGCTCGGCTACGGGCCGGATTCGTCGTCGGCGGGCAACGTGAACCAGTGGTATGCCGGGACGACGGGCAACGGCTTCTTCTCGATTCCGTTGAGCGCACGCTTCATTCAGACCGCCCAGACGCTCACTTCCGGGGCAGCGAAAGCGCGCATGACGTTCACCATCAGCTACCAGTAATCGGTTGCGGAAGTCGGTCAATTTCACGCGCCGCCGGCCCCGGGCGCCGCGCAGCGGCGCGGGCGGTTCGCTTACTGCAGGATCAGCCGCAAGTGAGCATCGGCCTGCTCGCCGGGCGATTTCTGGAACCCGCCCTTCGCGAAGCGATGCCACCGGCCGATCACATAGCTGACGAGCAAGCTTGCGCGCGCGGCGGGATCGTAGTCGGCAGGGAGCACGAGCGTCGTCGTGCCATCCTGCGGTGCATTCGCTTCCGTACGCGCCACCCGCAGGCACTGCTTGATGGTTGCCTCGATCCGGTCGAGCAACTGGCTGACCCGCTCGGTGAGCCGCTCATCCTCGCCGACCAGCGCCTCGCCGGTCAGTACGCGCGTCATGCCCGGGTTCTTCGCAGCGAAATTGAGCATCGTCAGTGCGATCGTGTGCGCTTGCAGCACGCCGTTCGGTTCTTTCGCGACGATCTGGTTGACGAGGCCGAACAGTGACTGCTCGATGAATTCGATCAGTCCTTCGTACATCTTCGCCTTGCTGGCGAAATGACGGTACAGCGCGGCTTCCGACACATCGAGCCGGGCCGCGAGCGCGGCGGTCGTGATTTTTTCGCGCTTGGGCGCCTCGAGCATCTCGGCGAGCGTCTGCAGGATCATCACGCGCCGCTCGCCCGGCTTCGGGCGCGGGCGGGACGGTGTGGCCTGGTCTTTCGTTACGGCTTGGTCCTGCGGGTAAGTCGGCTGCATTTCTGTCGCCCCGATCGTGTGCCCAGTCGGAGCGATTTTAACGAACGAATGCGCTGGTCGACATAATGCGGTCGGCCGATGTTAGGCAGATGGCCGGGCAGGTGGCCGGTGATCCACACGGTGCCAATGCCGAGGCGTTTGTAGCGTTTCAGGTGGCTGCGCGTATCCTCGACGAGGATCGCGTCGGCCAGCCGCGCGTGCGCGGCACGCAGGGTCCGGCGCAGCATCGCGTAGTCGGGCTTCGCGCGCCACGTGCGGCGGTCGCGCATGTGCTCGATCGCGATCACGCGCTCGAACAACCGCTCGATGCGCAGTTCGCGCAGCACCGCGCGCGCGTAGTTCTCCGGTGCGTTGGTCAGCACGAACTTGCGGCCCGGCAGCGCGGCGACGATCCGTGCGAGACCGCGCTCGGCACGCACCATCGCGGGCAGGTCGGCAAACGTGTGGACGACGCGCAGGAAGTCGTGCGGATCGATCGGATGATGGCGCGTGAGGCCGAGGAGCGCCGCGCCGTAGCGCTGCGTGTAGCCGGTGCGCAGCCGGTCGGCTTCGGCACGTTCGACGTCGAGGGCGTCGACGATGTACTGCGTCATCGCACGGTTGATCTCCGGAAAGATCGCGTGCGATGCGTGGTGAAGCGTGTTGTCGAGATCGAACAGCCAGACGGGGGTGCCGGCACGCGGCCGGCTGCGGGAGATGCGCCGGCGTCGCAGCGACGCCGGGAGACCGGAGACGGAGGGCGGGCGGCGCGCGCTCAATGCGAGCGGATCATCGTGCCGAACGGCTGCTCGGTCAGGATTTCCAGCAGCACCGAGTGTTCGATGCGGCCGTCGACGATGTGCACCGACTTCACGCCGCTCTTCGCGGCGTCGAGCGCCGACGAGATCTTCGGCAGCATGCCGCCCGAGATCGTGCCGTCTTCGAACAGCGCATCGATCTCGCGCGCGGACAGGTCGGTCAGCAGGTTGCCGTCCTTGTCCATCACGCCGGGGATGTTGGTCATCATCAGCAGCTTCTCGGCGTTCAGCACCGTTGCGAGCTTGCCGGCGACGAGGTCGGCATTGATGTTGTACGAGAGACCGTCCTCGCCGAAGCCGATCGGCGAAATCACCGGGATGAACGCGTCGTCCTGCAGCGCCTTCACGACCGCCGGGTTGATCGCCTCGACTTCGCCGACCTGGCCGATGTCGATGGTCTGGCCCGGGTTGTCGCGATCCGGCATCAGCAGCTTGCGCGCGTGGATCAGGCCGCCGTCCTTGCCGGTCAGGCCCACCGCATGGCCGCCGAAGTGGTTGATCAGCATCACGATGTCCTGCTGCACTTCGCCGCCCAGCACCCACTCGACGACTTCCATCGTTTCTTCGTCGGTCACGCGCATGCCCTGGATGAAGGTGCCGGCCTTGCCGATCTTCTTCAGCGCGTGATCGATCTGCGGACCACCGCCGTGGACGATCACCGGGTTGATGCCGACCAGTTTCAGCAGGATCACGTCGCGCGCGAAGCCCTGCTTGAGCCGCTCTTCCGTCATCGCGTTGCCGCCGTATTTGATCACCACGGTCTTGCCGTGGTAGCGGCGAATGTACGGCAGCGCTTCGGCGAGGATTCCTGCTTTCAGCGTGGGGGCGATCTGCGAGAGGTCGAGGGGCTCGGACATGGCGGCGGCTCTGGCTGGGAACGGTTGAAACAGGGCGAATTGTACAGGAGTGGCGCAGCGCAGCATCGGGTTTTTGGGCCGGCCGGAAGGCGAGTGCGGCCGCCCGGGCACCCCGCGCGGCGGCCCGCCGGCCATGGCGCCGGGGTGTGCGGCATCGATGCGGACGGCAGCGCGGGCGGCGCCCGCGCGCCGCGCGTCCCGGCGCGATGTCGGGGCACATCGGCCGGACGGCCGACGTGCAAAATCCGCGCGCCGCGCTATGCTTGTCGCGTAGGGCGACTTCATGCCCGCTTCCGCGATTGCGCCATGACTGATTCCGCCGCCGCCCGTTCGGCCCCGCACCGCGCGCGCTGCCCGCACTGCGGGCGCGGCTTCGACTGCGGCGCCCGCACGCAGCCGTTCGACTGCTGGTGCGCGTCGATGCCGGTGCTGTCCGGCGATGCGCCGCCCGCGGCCGGGGCGCGCTGCCGATGCCCGGAATGCCTCGCCGACGAGATCGCACGGCGCATGGCCGGAGCGCCAGGCTGACCGTGGGCGGATGGATCCCCGCGGCGCGAGGCGCCGGTGCGTCGCGGCCCGTGCGCGCAACGTCCACGATCCGGCCCCGCGAGAGACGTCGGGCGCTAAACGGGTAAACTGGCCGGATGCAACGAATCACCACCACCGGGCGCGTCAACCTCAGCCACCTGTTCTGGCTGCGCAATCTTGCGATCATCGGCCAGCTTGCGACGATCGGCGTCGTGCAGACCTATTTCGGCGTGCATCTGCCGTTGCCGGCGATGCTGATGGTCATCGTGCTCGAAGTCGTCTTCAACGCGCTGACCTGGGTGCGGGTGCTGCGCGCGCGGCCCGAGACCAATTTCGAGCTGCTCGGCCAGCTATGGGTCGACCTCGGTGCGCTGTCGGCGCTGCTGTTCCTGTCGGGTGGCACGACCAATCCGTTCGTGTCGCTGTACCTGCCGTCGCTCGCGATCGCGGCGGCCGTGCTGCCGTGGCACCTGATGATCTGGCTCGCGGCGTTCGCCGTCGCCTGCTACGCGGCACTCGGCTTCGATTCGGTGCCGCTCAACATGGACAACCCGGCGAACCTGTTCGACTACTACCGCACCGGGATGTGGGTGAACTTCATGGTCAGCGTCGGGTTGACCGCCTGGTTCGTCGCGCGCATGTCGAACGCGCTGCGTCAGCGCGATGCGGCGCTCGGCGAAGCGCAGGCGCATCTGCTGCGCGACGAGCGGGCGGTCGCGCTCGGCGTGCAGGCCGCTACCGTCGCGCACGAGATGGGTACGCCGCTGTCGACGATCGCGATGCTCGCCGAGGAATTGCGCGACGCAGCACGTGCCGATCCGGGGCTCGCGCGCTATGAGGCCGACCTGAAGGTGCTCGAAGAGCAGATGACACTCTGCACGTCCGCGCTTGCGCGCCTGCGCAGTCGTGCGAGCGCGCCCGCGAGCCGCCAGCCGGTGGGCGACTGGCTCGACACGTTCGTCGAGCACTGGCGGCTGCGGCATCCGCACGTGCAGTTCGAGCTGCTCGGCGCACGCCCGTCGGGCGTCGCGCTCGACGACACGGTCGCGGCCGGCCAGATCCTCACGATCCTGCTCGACAACGCCGCGCGGGCCAGCCCGCACCGCGTGACGCTGGCCGCACGGCTCTCGTACAACGACCGATCGGCCGAACAGATCGAATTCGAAGTATGCGACGACGGGCCGGGCATTCCGGCCGCGCTGCGCGAATCGCTCGGCGCGATGCCGGTCGACAGCACGCAGGGCGGGCACGGGGTCGGCCTGTACCTGGCATTCAGCGCGGCCGTGCGCCTGGGCGGCGAGATCGAGCTGTCCGACGTCGCACCGCGCGCGGCAAGCGCCGCCGCGCGCGCGGGCAGCGCGGCGAACGGCCATGCTTCTGCCGCACCGGGGCAGCGCGCGGCCGAGCGCACGGCGGCCACACCGGACAGCCGCCAGGCCGGCGCTCCCGGCCGCGGCACGCGTGCGGTGTTGCGCCTGCCGGTGACGCACATCGCGGCGCCTGCCGCCTCAACCAACACGTAGACGGAGAAACCACATGAGCGAGAACAATTTCCTGGTGATCGACGATAACGAGGTGTTCGCGGGTACGCTCGCGCGCGGCCTCGAGCGCCGCGGCTACGCGGTGCAGCAGGCACACGACAAGGAGGTGGCGCTGCGGCTCGCCGCCGGCGGCAAGTTCCAGTTCATCACCGTCGACCTGCATCTCGGCGAGGATTCGGGCCTGAGCCTGATCGCGCCGCTGTGCGACCTGCAGCCCGACGCGCGGATTCTCGTGCTGACGGGCTACGCGAGCATCGCGACCGCCGTGCAGGCCGTGAAGGAAGGTGCCGACAACTATCTCGCGAAGCCGGCGAACATCGAGTCGATCCTGGCTGCGTTGCAGACCAACGCGAGCGAAGTGCAGGCCGACGAGGCACTCGAGAACCCGGTCGTGCTGTCGGTCGACCGGCTCGAGTGGGAACACATCCAGCGCGTGCTGGCGGAGAACAACAACAACATCTCGGCGACTGCGCGCGCGCTGAACATGCACCGCCGCACGCTGCAGCGCAAGCTCGCGAAGAAGCCGGTGCGCCAGTAAACGGTGGGGCGGCGCCTGTCGCCCGCACCAACGAAAACGGGCGGCCCGTGGGGCCGCCCGTTGCGCATTCGCCGCCGCGTACGTTACAGCACGTAGCGCGACAGGTCTTCGTCCTGCGACACCTGGCCGAGCGCCTGGTCGACATACTTCGCGTCGATCGTCACGCGCTCGCCGGCGTGGTTGCCTGCCGAGAACGACACTTCCTCGAGCAGTTTCTCGATGACCGTGTACAGCCGGCGCGCGCCGATGTTCTCGGTCTTCTCGTTGACCGAGTACGCGATCTCGGCCAGACGGCGGATGCCGTCGGCGGCGAACTCGAGCTGCACGTCTTCGGTTGCGAGCAGCGCCTGATACTGCTTGACCAGGCTCGCATCGGTCGCGACAAGGATCGCCTCGAAGTCGTTCACCGACAGCGAGTCGAGCTCGACGCGGATCGGAAAGCGGCCCTGCAGTTCCGGAATCAGGTCGCTCGGCTTCGCGAGATGGAACGCGCCGCTCGCGATGAACAGGATGTGATCGGTCTTCACCATCCCGTATTTCGTGTTGACCGTCGTGCCTTCGACGAGCGGGAGCAGATCGCGCTGCACACCCTGGCGCGACACTTCGCCGCCGCTGCCTTCGTTGTTGCGCGACGTGATCTTGTCGATCTCGTCGAGGAACACGATGCCGTTCTGCTCGACGTTCTGCACGGCCTTCGTCTTCACTTCCTCGTCGTTGAGCATCTTCGCCGCTTCCTCGTCGGTCAGCAGCTTCAGCGCTTCCTTGATCTTCACCTTGCGGCGCTGCTTCTTGCCGCTGCCGAGGTTCGAGAACATCGAGCGGATCTGCTCGGTCATCTCTTCCATCCCTGGCGGCGCCATGATGTCCATGCCGGCCGACGGCTGCTCGAGGTCGAGTTCGACTTCCTTGTCGTCGAGCTGGCCTTCGCGCAGACGCTTGCGGAAGGTCTGGCGCGTCGAGTTGTTGTCGTCGTTCGCGTGATCGGCGTTGCCGCCGAAGCCCACCGCACGCGGCTGCGGCAGCAGGATGTCGAGGATGCGGTCTTCCGCCTGGTCGGTCGCCTTGCTGCGCACCTTGCGCATCTCGGATTCGCGCGTCTGCTTGACCGAGATCTCGATCAGATCGCGCACGATGCTGTCGACGTCGCGGCCGACGTAGCCGACTTCGGTGAACTTGGTCGCTTCGATCTTGATGAACGGCGCATCGGCGAGCTTCGCGAGGCGGCGCGCGATTTCGGTCTTGCCGACGCCTGTCGGCCCGATCATCAGGATGTTCTTCGGCGTGATTTCCTGGCGCAGCGGGTCGGCGACCTGCTGGCGGCGCCAGCGGTTGCGCAGCGCGACCGCGACGGCCTTCTTCGCCCTGGCCTGGCCGATGATGTGCTTGTCGAGTTCCGAGACGATCTCGGCAGGGGTCATGGTGCTCATGGTGCGGTCCTTACTCGATCGTTTCGATGATGCGGTTGTGGTTCGTGTAGATGCACATGTCGCCGGCGATCTCAAGCGACTTCTCGACGATCTCGCGCGGCGACAGCTCGGTGTTCTCCGCGAGCGCGCGGGCCGCGGCCTGCGCATAGGCGCCGCCCGAACCGATCGCGCAGATGCCGCCCTCCGGATCGAGCACGTCGCCGTTACCGGTGATCACCAGCGTGGTGGTGGCATCGGCCGTGATCAGCATCGCCTCGAGGCGGCGCAGCATTCGGTCGGTACGCCAGTCCTTCGCGAGCTCGACGGCCGCGCGGGTCAGGTTGCCCTGGTGCTTCTCGAGCTTCGCCTCGAAGCGATCGAGCAGCGAGAACGCATCGGCGGTGCCGCCTGCGAATCCGACCAGTACCTGGTTGTTGTAGATCCGCCGCACTTTCCGCGCGCCACCCTTCATGACGATGTTGCCGAGGGTTACCTGGCCGTCGCCGCCGAGCGCGACCTTGTCGCCGCGCCGGACCGAAACGATGGTCGTGCCGTGAAATTGCTCCATCTGCGTTCCTTGAGAAAAACGGGGAAGAGTCGGGCGGCGCGAGGCGCCGCCGCATGAATCGCAGTGCGCCGGGAAGCGGTCCGGCGCGCGTCCGTGTCATTTTAGGGCGGCCGCCGGGATATCAAGAGGGGGATGCAAATCGTCCGGCGCGCGTCGTCGCCGGCAGGCCGGCACCAGGGCCGGTGCCGGAAAAACAAAAAGCGCGCGGCAGGCCGCGCGCTTTCGGGAAGCAGCGTGTTTGAGCGGAGCGCCGCTCGATCAGTCGCCGAACAGCTTCTGGCGCAGCTCGCGGCGCTCTTGTGCTTCGAGCGACAGCGTGGCCGTCGGACGCGCGAGCAGGCGCGGAATGCCGATCGGTTCGCCTGTTTCCTCGCACCAGCCGTAGTCGCCGGAATCGATGCGGGCGAGCGATTGCTGAACCTTCTTGAGGAGTTTGCGTTCGCGATCGCGCGTACGCAGCTCGAGCGCGTGCTCTTCCTCGATCGTCGCGCGATCGGCGGGATCGGGCACGATCACCGTCTCGCGCAGGTTCTCGGTCGTCTGGCCTGCGTTCTTGAGGATGTCCGCCTGCAACTGTTCGAGCCGATTTTTGAAGAAGGCGAGCTGATCCTCATTCATGTAATCCTTGTCGCTCATCTTCAGGATTTCGGCTTCGGTCAAGAGTTTCTTCGTCATCTGCTTGCTTCTTCAATGTGCGGCAAATCCGGAGATAGTGCCTGCACTTTGGGATTACCCGCAACTGCGCTTGCAATCATTTGCGATTTGCCGCCGCGGGGCCGAAAGCCTCTGGAAAACCGGTTCTCAAATACCAGGATAGGCCTGGCGCGGATTTGCGCGCGGCGAACCGGTGTGCTGCGCGGCAGATCGCTTCGGCCGCGGCCGGGTAATGGATGGGCGATCCGGCGCGGTTGCGATGCCCGGGTAATGGTTCTGCAAGAACCGGGCCTGTTATTGCCGTACTCCAGCGGGCACGTATTGTAACTGAATCGCAAGCGGGCGCCGTATCGGGTCGATCCCCGTCGGCTGCGCCAATATCTAGAAAATATAACGCGCAAATCGCGAAAAAGCGATGACGGCGAAACCCTTCCCGGAAAAGGCACCGCGCGACGGCCCCGGCAACTCGCCGAGGCGGCCGCGCGGGCGGCTCGCGGGGCTTGCCC
The DNA here is from genome assembly GCF_021483755.1 of Burkholderia sp. WTPI3. Classification (NCBI taxonomy): domain Bacteria; kingdom Pseudomonadati; phylum Pseudomonadota; class Betaproteobacteria; order Burkholderiales; family Burkholderiaceae; genus Burkholderia; species Burkholderia sp. WTPI3. The sequence continues at coordinate 108,068 of NZ_JAGIXF010000008.1, forward strand.
GGATGCTCAGGCGAGGCAGGCGTCGAGGCCGTCGGTGATCAGGTCCTGCGGCAGGTCGACGCCGATGAACACCATCTTGTTGGTCTTCTTCTCGACCGGCAGCCACTTGGCGGCGAGATCGCTGCCCATCATCTGGTGCACGCCCTGGAACACGACCTTGCGATCGACCCCCTTCATGTACAGCACGCCCTTGTAGCGCAACATCCGTTCCCCGTAGATCTGCAGGATGCCGCCGAGGAAGTCTTCCAGCTTGTTCGGGTCGAACGGGCGGTCGTTGCGGTACACGAACGACTTGATCTTGTCGTCGTGGTGCGCGTGATGGTGGTGGTGACCGTGGTCGTGATCGTGCGCGCATTGACCGTGATCGTGGTCGCAATGCGCGTGATCGTGATCATGGTCGTGGTGATGGTGCGCGTGGTCGTCCTCGGCGAGGAAGTCCGGGTCGATCTCGAGCTTCGCGTTCAGGTTGAAGCCGCGCAGGTCGAAGATTTCCTTGATGTCCGCTTCGCCGAAATTCACGACCTTGATCGCCGCCTTCGGGTTCATGTGCATCAGGCGGTGCTTGAGCGCCGCGACGGTCTGGTCGTCGACGAGGTCCGACTTCGTGATGAACAGGCGATCGGCGAAGCCGACCTGGCGCTGCACCACTTCGTGTTCGTCGAGCTGCGCGTTCGCGTGCTTCGCATCGACCAGCGTGATGACGGCGTCGAGCAGGAAGTCGTCGGCGATTTCGCTGTCGATGAAGAAGGTCTGCGCGACGGGGCCCGGGTTCGCGAGGCCGGTCGTTTCGATCACGATGCGGTCGAAATCGAGCTTGCCTTCGCGCTTCTTCGCGGCCAGATCGCCGAGCGCGCGGGCGAGGTCGCCGCGGATCGTGCAGCAGATGCAGCCGTTGCTCATCTGGATGATCTGCTCGTTCGAGTCCTGCACGAGGATCTCGTTGTCGATGTTCTCTTCGCCGAACTCGTTCTCGATCACGGCGATCTTCATGCCGTGCTGTTCGTTCAGGATGCGCTTGAGCAGCGTCGTCTTGCCGCTGCCGAGGAAGCCGGTGAGGATGGTGACGGGAGTGGCCATGTCGGTCGCCTGTGGTTCGTGAATCGGGGTCAAAACCAGGATGTGTGCGTCGCGCCGTCGACTCGCGAGCCGGGGCGCACAACCATCCATTGAAACATACCTGTCAAGCCCGCGCCCGTCGTCCGGACGACAGGGGCGAGCGCGCATCCGCCAGCGGGAACGGCCGCCGGACGCGAGTGTGCGCGTAGATCGGGGCGATCAGACGATTTGCAACAGCAGGCCCTTCAGATACTCGCCTTCCGGAAATGCGGCGAGCAACGGGTGATCGACGCCCGCGCCGAGCCGCTTCAGGATGCGCGCATCGACCTTCGCGTCGGCGGCCGCGCCCGCGACGATCTTCTGGAACAGATCCATGTCGATCGCGCCCGAGCACGAATACGTGAACAGCAGGCCGCCCGGACGCAGCAGCTTGAAGCCGCTCAGGTTGATGTCCTTGTAGGCGCGTGCCGCGCGGTCGACGCTGTCGCGAGTCGGCGCGAACTTAGGCGGATCGAGCACGATCAGGTCGAAACGCTCGCCCTCGTCGACGAGGCGGCGCAGCGTCTTGAACGCGTCCGCGTCGAGCCAGGTCGCGCGTTCGGCGTCGAAACCGTTCGCCACGACGTTCTGCCGCGCGAGCGCGAGCGCGTCGCCCGACGAGTCGATCGACACGACGCGCGTCGCGCCGCCCTTGAGCGCCGCAAGCGAGAAGCCGCCCGTGTAGCAGAAGCAGTTCAGCACGTCGCGGCCGGCCGCGTACTGTGCGACGAGCGCGCGGTTGTCGCGCTGGTCGACGTAGAAGCCCGTCTTGTGGCCGTTGGGCACGTCGACGTGATACCGCACACCGTTTTCGTTCGAGATCAGCGTCGCGGGCGGCGCGTCGCCCGCGAGCACGCCGGTCGTCTGCTCGAGCCCTTCCTTGTCGCGGATCGATACGTCCGAGCGTTCGTACACGTTCGGGCAACCGGTCGCGCTGCCGAGCGCGGCGACGATCGCGTCCTTCCATGCTTCGACGCCGGCGGCCATGAACTGGCACACGAGCTGGCCGCGCGGCGCGGCGCCCGGCTCGGCCGTGTCCGCAATGTAGTAGTCGACGATCAGCCCCGGCAGCCCGTCGGCCTCGCCGAACACGAGCCGCACGGCGCCCGTGCCCGACACCATCGTCGTGCGGTGCGCGACCGCGCGCTGCACGCGGCGCTTGAAGAATGCGTGGTCGATCGGCTCGTTCTCGTCGAAGCTCCATACGCGCACGCGGATCTGCGACTGCGGGCTGTACGCGCCGCGCGCGAGGAAGCGGCCGTCGTGCGCGCGCACGATCACGGTCGCGCCGGGCGCGGGCTTGCCGTCGACGCGATCAATCGCATTGGCGTAGATCCACGGATGCCGGCGCAGCAGCGATTTTTCCTTGGACGGTTTGAGTGTGACGGTTTGCATGATCGGATCGAAATGGGCCGCGGGCGAAGCCGGCCGGTGCCGGTCGCCGTACGCGGCGGGTAAGACGGGACGCGTCAGTCGCGCTTCTTCGCGCGCGGATGCGCGCTGTCGTAAATCTTCGCGAGATGCTGGAAGTCGAGCGACGTATAGACCTGTGTCGCGGCGACGCTCGCATGACCCAGCAGTTCCTGCACCGCGCGCAGGTCGCCGCTCGATTGCAGCACGTGCGTCGCGAACGAGTGGCGCAGCACGTGCGGGTGGACGTTGGCGGGGATGCCTGCGGTGAGCGCCGCGCGCTTCACGCGCTCGCGCACGACGCCCGGCGCCATCCGGTTGCCGCGCACGGACACGAACAGCGGATGCGGGTCGTGCTTCACGAATTCGCCGCGCACCGCGAGCCACGCCTTCAGCGCGTCGATCGCCTTGCGGCCGACCGGTACCTTGCGTTCCTTGTTGCCCTTGCCGCGCACGGTGACTTCGGCTTCGGCCAGATCGAGCCAGCCGGTCGACCGGTAGCCGTCGGCCTGCGTGTACATCACGTCGAGCCCGACGAGTTCGGCGAGGCGCAGCCCGGACGAATAGAACAGTTCGAGGATCGCGTGATCGCGGATGCCTTCGGTGGTGTTGGCGAGCGGCGCGTCCATCAATGCCGATGCGTCGTCGACCGACAGCGCTTTCGGCAAGGTTTTCGGGCGTTTCGGCGCGCGTACCGCGGCGACCGGGTTCGCCGCCATCTCGATGCGCTGCGCGAGCCAGCGGTAGAACGCGCGCCACGCGGACAGCCGATGCGAGATCGATCGCGCGGACAGTCCGCCCGCGTGTGCGCGGGCGACCGCGCCGCGCATGTCGGCGGCCGTCAGCGCTTCGAGCGGCCGGCCGGCCGCGAGCTTCTTCAGTTCGTCGAGTTCGTGCGTATACGCGCGCAGCGTATGTTCCGACAACTGCCTGACGTACTTCAGGTTCGACAGGTAGGCGGCGATCGGATCGTCGGTCATCGCGGGTGCGGCGTCAGTGCGGCAGCAGGCGCGTGAGCGCGGCGCTCGCGAGCGTCGCTATCTGCGCGAGGAAATCGGTGGCCATCCCGTCGTGGAACCGGCGCGGATCGGGCGAGCCGAGCACGAGCAGGCCGAAGGCGGACGCGTCTGCACCGGCGAGCGGCGCGCGCAGCGCGAGCAGCGCGACCGACGTGGCCGCGCCGTCGCCCGCCGGCGCGGCTTCGCCGCCTTCCGCCGCGTTCGCTGCCGGAACCACCGCGGGCGCGAGCCACTGGGCCGCTTCGAAGCCGGTGTTCGCGCCGCAGTACGGCGTCGACAGGCCGTTCGTGAACAGACGCACTTCCTCGCCGACCTGGCGCGCAAAATCGGCCTGCGCGTAAGTGTCGGCGACGTCCCACACGCGCAGCGCCGTTTGCGGCACGTCGAACACGTCGGATATGCCGTCGGCGATCGTGCGCGGCAGCGCGTACGGGTCGCGCTCGGCGATCACGCGGGCGGTCCAGCGGCTGAACTTCGCGGACAGGCTGTCGTTCTCGTGCCCGTAGCGCACCAGCTCCGCGAGCCGGCGCTCGAGGTGCTTGTTCTTGTCGCGCAGCATTTCCATCTGCCGCTCCTGCAGCGAGATCGCGGCCTTGCCGTGCGGGTTCGCAAGACGGATCGTCGCGAGCAGTTCCGCGTGTTGCGCGAAGAATTCGGGATTGGCGAGCAGGTAGTCGGCGACTTCGCGATCGTTCATGTGACGGGAGCGTTCAGTTATCAGGACGTTGAAGGGTCAGACGTTCAGGTCGATCTCGCCTTCGAACACGGTCGCGGCGGGCCCGGCCATCATCAGCGCGGCGGCTTCGTCGCGCGCGCCGTCCCAGCCGATCGTCAGCGTGCCGCCGTGCGTGTGCACGGTCACCGGCGAATCGAGCAGGCCGCGCCGGATGCCGGCCGCCACCGCCGCGCACGCGCCGGTGCCGCACGCGAGCGTTTCGCCCGCGCCGCGTTCATATACGCGCAGCTTCACTTCGTTGCGCGACACGATCTGCATGAAGCCGGCGTTCACGCGCTCCGGAAAGCGTGCATGGCGCTCGATCAGCGGGCCTTCTTCGAGCACCGGATACGCTTCGGCGTCGTCGACGACCTGCACTGCGTGCGGGTTGCCCATCGTCACCGTCGAGATCCAGCGCGTGTGGCCGCCGACGTCGAGCGGCCACAGCGTGTCGCGGCCTTCCGTGCGGCCGTCGAGCCCCGACGCGTCGAACGGCACCTGCGCCGGCGCAAACACGGGCGCGCCCATGTCGACGACAACTTCGCCGTTGTCCTGCATCGTCAGCGTGATCAGGCCCTTCATCACTTGCACGCGCACGGTGCGCTTGTCGGTCAGGCCGCGGTCGCTGACGAATTTCACGAAGCAGCGTGCGCCGTTGCCGCAGTGTTCGACCTCGCCGCCGTCGCAATTGAATATCCGGTACTTGAAGTCCACGCCGTCGATGGTCGGTTTTTCGACGAGCAGCAACTGATCGGCGCCGATGCCGAAGTGTCGGCTGGCGAGCGCGCGCACTTGCGCTTCGGTGAGCGGCGGCAACGCGCGCGAATAGCCGTCGAGCACGACGAAGTCGTTGCCCGCGCCGTGCATCTTGGTGAACGAGAGTTTCACAGGGTCCGGGATTCCATGGCGAACAAGGCGGTCGGCGCGACGACGGCGACGTGCCGCCATTGCGGGCGGCTTCGTTCGTCGTGCCGATCTCAACCGCAAATGATACATGCAGCTGACAGGGGCGTCCTGCGCGGGCGGGGCGGCGGGTGTCGTTCGGGCGGCGGAGCCGGAAGGTGTCGGTCGATCGGCCGACTGGTTGCGCGGGCGACGAATGGGCAGATTGAGGTGTGTGGTGCGGCGGGCGTTGCCAGGGCGAGTGAATCCGGCTGCACGCGCCCGGGCTTTGCCTGCGCACGGGACGAACCGGGTGCGTGTTTTCGTACCGGTCAAATTGACGACTCAATCAGGCGATTCGTAGAGTCTGGCTCTACGCCATGTGGGCCATGCCGTCGATATCGCACGCGAGTAACGGGAGGCCCATGATCAAGTCATGGCAGCACATGAGGCTGGAGGCGGTTTTCATGAACGGGAACAAGGCGGGCATCCGGCCGGATCATGTCCCGAGGTTGCGGCGCCAGCTTGCCCGTCTCGACATCGCGAGTCAGCCGCTCGACATGAACGTCCCGGGCTGGCACCTTCACCGCCTCGCCGGTGGGCTGGAGGGTCACTACTCGGTGAGCGTGAGCGTCAACTGGCGCCTGACGTTCAGGTTCGATGGCCCGATGTCGTCCTGGTCAACTATCAAGACCATCACTGAGGTCATTCAACGCCATGACTCGCATCTTCAATCCGCCCCATCCGGGCGAAACGCTGCGTGACGACATTTTGCCGGCGCTCCGCCTGACCGTTACCGAAGCCGCCGCGCAGCTCGGCGTCACGCGGGCGGCGCTGTCGCGCATCCTGCACGGCCATGCCGGCATCTCGCCTGACATGGCGCTGCGTCTCGAGGCGTGGCTGGGCGAGGAAAACGGCGGGCGGGCGGATCGGTGGCTCGCGCAGCAGTCAGCCTACGATCTGTGGCAGGCACGCGCGAAAGGCGTGCCGAAGGTGGCGAGGGCGCAGGCGCGCGTTTGACGGCGCGCCCGCGGCCCCGATTGACTCAATAAAGGCTCGGCTCGCCGGGCGGCCGGGTCTTGAAGCGCTTGTGGACCCAGTAATACTGCTCGGGCATCAGCGGAATCTGTTCCTCGAGGAATTCGTTCATCCTCCGCGCGTCGAGATCGTCGTCGCCGGTCGGGTAGTGATCCCAAGGCTTGAATACCTTCAGCCGGTAGCCCTTGTAGTTCGGCAGCACCTCGCCGATGAACGGCACGACCTGCGCACGGCCCGTCTTCGCGAGCCGGCCGACGGCCGTCAGCGTGCAGGCGGGCACGCCGAAGAAGGGTACGAACGTCGAATTGCGCAGCCCGTAATCCATGTCGGCGCCGAGCATCACCGGCTTGCGATCGCGCAGCCAGCGCAGCACGACGCGCGCGCTGTCCGCGCGGCCGACCATCTCGGCGTCGAAGCGCCCGCGTGCCTTTTTCGCCTCCTCCTCGAGGATCGCGTTCGAGAACGGCTGGTACAGCGACCCGCAACGGCGGTGCAGCGACCGGTTCAGCCAGATCGAGCCGGCTTCGATGCCGACGAAGTGCAGGCCGAGGAACAGCGTCGGGGGCAGATCGGGATCGGTGAGGTCGACCGCGCTGTCGACCTCGATCAGTTTCGCGAGCTTGCGCTCGGAGCCGAACCACTGGACGCTGCGCTCGACGTAGCTGCGGATCGCGTGGCGGAAATGCAGGCCTGCCACTTCCTCGCGCCGTTCGTCGCTCCAGTCGGGGAAGCAGAGTTTCAGATTGATATGTACGATGCGCTTTCGCCGGCTGGGAATCTGGTACAGCAGCCAGCCGAGGCCGTCGCCGAACCGTGCGGTCAAGCCGTAGGGCAGCAGGGCGAGCAGCTTCAGCAAGCCGATGGCGAGGTGCGTGCCGAGGCGGCCTAGCATGCGGAATCTCCGTGGGGCCGGCTGGCCGGCACGTTGCGAACAGGGGGGTAGAACAGCGGACGATGCAGCACGGGCGGCGCTCTGTGACAATTCACGAAAGCCGCTATAATACGGGCTTCGCCGAGTTAACTGACAACTTGCGGGGCGAAGCCGGCTGGCGCGAAGCGCGCTGCCCGGTCCTGGTAATCCGCTAAAGCGTCGCCGCTTCAGGCCCAACGAAGCTGGCTACGTGAAACCAACCGTATCCACACAGGAGCCTGAAAAAGTGGCAAACGATTATCTCTTCACGTCCGAATCCGTCTCCGAAGGCCATCCGGACAAAGTCGCGGACCAAATCTCGGACGCGATTCTCGACGCCATCCTCGAGCAAGACAAATATTCCCGCGTTGCGGCGGAAACGCTGTGCAACACGGGTCTCGTCGTGCTGGCCGGTGAAATCACCACGACGGCAAACATCGATTACATCCAGATCGCGCGCGACACCATCAAGCGCATCGGCTACGACAACACCGACTACGGCATCGACTACAAGGGTTGCGCCGTGCTCGTCGCGTACGACAAGCAGTCGCCGGACATCGCGCAAGGCGTCGACCGCGCGCATGACGACAACCTCGATCAAGGCGCTGGCGACCAGGGCCTGATGTTCGGTTACGCATGCGACGAAACGCCGGAACTGATGCCGCTGCCGATCTACCTGTCGCACCGTCTCGTCGAGCGCCAGGCCAGCCTGCGCCGCGACGGCCGCCTGCAATGGCTGCGCCCGGACGCGAAGTCGCAGGTGACGGTTCGCTACGTCGACGGCCGCCCGGATTCGATCGACACCGTCGTGCTGTCCACGCAGCACGCACCGGACATCGAGCTGCCGGCGCTGCGCGAAGCCGTGATCGAGGAAATCATCAAGCCGACGCTGCCGGCGGACCTGATCAAGGGCGACATCAAGTTCCTCGTGAACCCGACCGGCCGGTTCGTGATCGGCGGCCCGCAGGGCGACTGCGGCCTGACCGGCCGCAAGATCATCGTCGATACGTACGGCGGTGCCGCACCGCACGGCGGCGGCGCGTTCTCGGGCAAGGATCCGTCGAAGGTCGACCGTTCGGCAGCGTATGCAGGCCGCTACGTCGCGAAGAACATCGTTGCTGCCGGCCTCGCGTCGCGCGCGCTGATCCAGGTGTCGTACGCGATCGGCGTCGCCGAGCCGACCTCGGTGATGGTCAACACGTTCGGCACGGGCCGCGTGTCGGATGCCGTGATCACGAAGCTCGTGCGCGAGCACTTCGACCTGCGTCCGAAGGGCATCATCAAGATGCTCGACCTGCTGCGCCCGATCTACGAGAAGACGGCAGCTTACGGCCACTTCGGCCGCGAAGAGCCGGAATTCTCGTGGGAAGCCACCGACAAGGCACTCGCACTGGCCGAAGCGGCCGGCGTGGAGCCGACGGCACGCGTCGCGTAAGCGTCGTTCGCCTGAAACAAAAAACCCCGGCATGCCGGGGTTTTTTCATGCGTGTCGAGCGCCGCAACGCGGCGATCGTCGCGGGCGCTGCCCGCGACGCGGCTTCAGCGTGCGCCGAACCCGAACCACCCGGTGCTCGCCGCGAGGCGGCGCGGGCGGTTGACGCGGCGCTGCGGGCCGAGCGTGCGGCGCAGCGCGAGCGCGCGCAGCGATGACGGCTTCTGCAGCAGCGAGCGCAGGCCGGCACGGCGGGCGAACGCCTGCGTGCTCACCATCGAGAAAAACGCATGGAACCACGCGCGGATGCCGTCCAGCCGGCTGTGCGCGTGCGTGCGCTCGGCGAGCGCCTGCTTGCGTGTGCCGTGGTGGCGCAGCGAACGGGCAGGAGCGGACGGCACGACGCGCTTCGCGGCGCGGCTGAGACGGGAAGTCAGACGGAATGGCATGTGAACGATGCTTCGCTTGTATGGATGGCGCCCTTAAGAGCGCACTGGTATGAACGGCCTCGGATGGCGCAACGCATCTTACCGAAAGTCGTTGCGCGCCGCGCCCGCCAGAATTGACAGGCCGCGACAGGCTACAGGGGTTTCATGACGGGCAAAAGTCGCGATAAACCCTTGTGCCGCAAGCGCGTGCCGCATACCGCCTGTCGTTGAGGCTCGCACCGCGCCGCACAGTTCCCTTGAGCCAGATCAAATTGCCGATTGGCATGCCCCTGCGCACGACAATGGCGCTGTTCGAGGCATCCGGCGCCGATTTACAATCGTCACATTCACACAATAAACGTCTGGCATCCCATGTCGTCACCACTGCAGTCGGAATCGATCCGCGCGCAAGTCGCGGAATTGCGCGAACGCGGCTTCGTCGTTGCGCGCGGCCTCGTCGGGGAAGCGCAGTGCGCGGCGCTCAAGCGCATCGCGGAGCGCCAGTTGCAGGAAGCGGCGGAGCCGATCGAATTCGAGGCGGATCTGCGCTATCCGGGCGCGCCCGAGTCGAAGCATGCGCCGGGCGGGCATACGGTGCGGCGGCTGCTCGACGCGTACACGCGCGATCCGGCGTTCGCCGAGCGCGCGATCGCGCCCGAAATCGGCGCGTGGATGCGCGAGTACTTCGGCGAGCAGCCGGTTCTGTCGTGCGCGCATCACAACTGCATGATGACGAAGCACCCGGCGTACGGCAGCCTCACCGGCTGGCATCGCGATTTCCGTTACTGGTCGTTCGAACGCGCGGACATGGTGTCGGTGTGGCTCGCACTCGGGCCGGAAACGAACGAAAACGGCGCGCTGTGGCTGGTGCCGGGCTCGCATACGGCCGAATTCGGGCCGGAAGCGTTCGACAATGCGAAGTTCTTCCGCAGCGACCTGCCGGAAAACCGGAAGATGATCGACGCGGCAACCTGCCCGCCGCTCCAGACGGGCGACGTCGTGTTCTTCCACTGCAACACGCTGCATTCGGCGGGGCAGAACCGTTCGGACCAGGTGAAGTTCTCGCTCGTGTACACGTATCACGGCGTGAGCAACCGGCCGCTGCCGGGCACGCGTTCGGCGGCGAAGCCGGAAGTGCAGTTCTAGCAGCGGTTTCGGCCGCGCGGTCGCGCGATGGGGCGCCGCGGCGGCTCGGCGGATGAAGAAACGGGCGGCCAGGCCGCCCGTTGCATTTTGCGCGGCCGGATCGCGTGACGCGGGCCGTTGCGTGACGCAGACCGCTGCGCAGTGGCGCAGCGCTCAGCGCTTGTTGGCCGGCATCGCGAGCCCGATCAGGCCGATCAGCATGGCGACGGCGCCGCCGACGATCAGCAGGATCGTCTTCGTGGCGGGCGAGCCGGTGAAGAAGCGCGACACGTTGTCGTTGATCGAGTGAAACGACTGGCCGCCGAAATACAGCAGCAAGACGCCGCCGACGAGCAGCGCAACCGAGATGACCCGGGACATACCAACCTCGCTGTAACCGTGATTCGAGACGCCGCAGTGTAGGCGACGAGCGCGGCCGCGTCCATCGCCGTGCGCGCTCGCGCCGCGTTCGCTACCATAGCCGTCGTACGTTTTCCTCGCCGCCGGCGCGCGATGTTCGCGTGCGGCGCGCGTCCCTTCCCCCGACGTCCTGACGGAACAGACTCATGGCCTACGAAGCAGCTTCCGAGCGTTATGCCGACATGCAGTACCGCACCTGCGGCAAGTCCGGGCTCAAACTGCCCGCCCTGTCGCTGGGCCTGTGGCACAACTTCGGCGACTCGACGCCGATCGCGACGCAGCGCGACATCCTGCGCACCGCGTTCGACCTCGGTATCAACCACTTCGATCTCGCGAACAACTACGGGCCGCCGTATGGCAGCGCCGAAACCAACTTCGGCCGGCTGCTGAAGGAGGATTTCCGGCCGTACCGCGACGAGCTGCTGATTTCGACGAAGGCCGGCTGGGATATGTGGCCGGGCCCGTACGGCAGCGGCGGCGGGTCGCGCAAGTACGTGCTCGCGAGCCTCGACCAGAGCCTGCAGCGCATGGGCCTCGACTACGTCGACATCTTCTATTCGCATCGCTTCGACGCGCACACGCCGCTCGAGGAAACGGCCGGCGCGCTCGCATCGGCCGTGCAGCAGGGCAAGGCGCTATACATCGGCATCTCGTCGTATTCGGCCGCGAAGACGCGCGAGATGGCTGCGCTGCTCGCGCAATACAAGGTGCCGCTGCTGATTCACCAGCCTTCGTACAACATGCTGAACCGCTGGATCGAAGAGGATCTGCTCGATACGCTCGACGACGTCGGCACGGGCAGCATCGCGTTCACGCCGCTCGCGCAGGGGCTGCTCACGTCGAAATACCTGAACGGCGTGCCGGCTGACGCACGCGTGAACAAGCCGGGCGGCGGCTCGCTGAAGCAGGATCACCTGAGTGCGGACAACCTCGAGCATGTACGCAAGCTCAACGGTATCGCGGAGCGGCGCGGGCAGAGTCTCGCGCAGATGGCGCTCGCATGGGTGCTGCGCAATGGTCGCGTGACGTCCGCGCTGATCGGCGCGAGCCGGGCTGAGCAGGTGCGTGAAAACGTCGGTGCGCTGAAGAACCTCGCGTTCACGGCCGACGAACTCGCGGAAATCGATCGCTACGCGACCGAAGGTGGCATCAATCTGTGGGAAAAACCGTCCACCGATCAGGCGATCTGACCGGTGATCGATGCAGTCGATACGGGGTGCGAACCATCGCGCGCCGTATCGCCGCGGATGCACGCAGTCCGTCACGTCGCTGCGGTGCAGCGGCGTGAACTGCACGCGGCTGCACCGCTAGATCAGCGCAGGCAGGCCTTCGACGAGCAACACCGCGACGCCGACGCCGAGAATGACGCCCAGCACGCGCAGCAGGTTATGACGGAATTCGGTTGCGCAGGGCACCGCGCCGAGGAACAGCGCGCCGGCCAGCGCCATCGGAATCAACAGGATGAAGTCGCCGATCGTGAAATAGGTCGTCATGCGTGTCTCCAGTGTCAGCCGGAGTTGGCGCTTCAGCGCTTACTTCGGCCCCACCCCGGTGGGGCGTCGGCCGGTGTGGGTGCTTCAGCGCCGCTTCCAGCTCCCTGCCGGGTATTTCTAATGTCGAGCCGCCTCGATTGCGAGCAAGGCGGGCAATTCGAGTATAGGCAACCCGGCGCCGTTTTTCGCTCTCCAGACCGTTAAAAGTCAGCGGAAAACCCCGGGGATCTCGCATATTTCCCGCGAATCGGACGAATGCCTTGCGCATGTCTTTCACATTCATTTCATTTGGCGCGCATATGTCGTACACCTCCGACGCGAGCCGCCGCACCCGCGGGCGCGGCGGCTCGTGCACGCTTACGCGCGATCGGGACGTGCGCGAACGGCCGGCGTGCGGAATACGAGCGCGAGCCCCGCGACGATCGCGCCCATGCCGGCGAGCGCGAGCGGTTCAGGACGATTGCCGAGCCAGGCCGCGTCCATCAGCGTGGTGACGATGGGCACGAGATAGAACAGGCTCGTCACGTTGACGAGATCGCCGCGCTGCATCAACCGGTAGAACAGCAACTGCGCGATCACCGAGATCACGATGCCGAGCCAGAGCAGCGGCACGACGAACGCCCAGCTCGCATCGAGCGAGATTGGCCGAAACGGCAGGATCACCGCGCATAGCGCGAGGCCGATCGCGTTCTGCAGCGGCAGCACGTCGGCGGGAGCGGTGCGCACGCGCTTTTGCTGCAGCGAGCCGACGGTCAGCGCGACGAGTGCGGCGAGTGCGCAGGCGACGCCCGCGATCGACAGCCCGGCGCCGTCGACGCCGCGGCACACGACGAGCACGAGGCCCGCCAGCGAGAGGCCGAGCCCCGCGACGCGCATCGGCTGCCAGCGCCGCTCGACGATCGCGAGCGTGAGGATCGGCTGCACACCGAGGATCGTCGCGAGTACGCCCGGTGCGATTCCGCGCTCGAGCGCGAGCAAGTAGAAGATCGAATAGCCGCCCATCATCAGCAAGCCGGTCAGCGCGGCCACGCGCCGCTCGCCGCGCGGCGGCAGCCAGCGTCCGCGCATGCAAGCCAACCCGAGCAGCACGAGCGACGCGAGCGCGAAGCGTGCGGTGAGAAAGACGAACGCGGATGCGTGACGCAGCCCGAGTTCAGCGAAGATCGCGCCGCTGCTCCACAGCAGCACGAAGAGCGACGTCGCGCCATGCGCGGCGAGCGCGCGTTTGAACGAAACCATGTGAATCCACCTGTCGAACGGATCGAAACGTTCCACGTCGCGCGCAGCAATGCACCGTGCGTCGACGCGCACGAACGGCCGCAAACGGGCGAATGGAAAGCGGAAAACGAAAGCCGGCTGATCAGCCGACGCGTGCCGCCGGCGGGGGCGGCGCGGCGCCGGCGAGCGGCGGTGCGACAGGAGGTGGGGGGGCCGACGGATGCGCGCACGCCTGCGGCCGCGTATCGAACTGCGGCCGGGATTTTGCGAGAGCGGACGTGAGCGGATGCATCGTGTGTCGAAATGCGCTTGAACGCGAATGAGCTTCGAAGGTACCGCAAGGTAGCTATCCGGCGCAACTGCCGGCGATGCGTCGACGCGCGTGCATGAACGACGTCACGCTGCGCCGCTGCGTTCGCGCGTGCGCAGCCACGCGGCAGCCGCCAGCCCGACCGCGAGCAGCATGGCGACGAGTGCCGCGACGCCGGGCCAGCCGTACGCGCTCCAGAAGCGTCCGCCGAGCGAGCCGACGATGCTCGAACCGAGATAGTAGGACAGCAGATACAGCGCGGCGGCCTGCCCCTTGCCCTGCGTCGCGAGGCGTCCGACCCAGCCGCTCGCGGTCGAATGCCCGGCGAAGAAGCCGAACGTCACGCACGCGATGCCGAACGCGATCGCGGCGACGGGCTGCAGCAGCGTCAGCGCGACACCGGCCAGCATGATGACGACGCTCGCGATCAGCACGCGACCGCGGCCGATCGAATCGGCCATCCGCCCCGACCACGGCGATGCGACGACGCCGACCAGATAGACGATGAAGATCGCGCCGATCGTTGCCTGATTCATCGAATACGGCGGCGCGAGGAGCCGATAGCCGACGTAGTTGTACAGCGTCACGAAGCCGCCCATCAGGATGAAGGCCGTTGCAAACAGCACGGGCAATTCGCGGCGGCCGGCGAGATGCCGGACGAGCGCCGCGCGATGCTGCGCGAAGCCGAGTCCGCGACGCGGCGTGAAATGGCGCGATGGCGGCAGCAACGCGCGAAATGCGAGCGTCGCGGCGAGGCCGAGCACGCCGATCGCACCGATCGCGATGCGCCACGTGAACAGGTCGGCGAGCACGCCCGCGATCACGCGCCCGGCCATCCCGCCGATCGCGTTGCCGCCGACGTAGAGTCCCATGGCGAGGCCGAGCCCGTCGGGGTGCACTTCCTCGGCGAGATACGCCATGCCGACGGCGGGTACGCCGCCGAGCGCGAGCCCGGTGAGCGCGCGCAGCACCAGCATCTGGTGCCAGTGCGGCGCGAACGCGGCGACGAGCGTGAGGAGCGACGACAGCATCAGCGATGCGGTCATCAGCCGGTGGCGGCTCAGCCCTTCGGACACGAAGCCCGCGACGAACACGGCCACGGCGAGCGCGCCCGTCGCGAACGACAGCGCGAGACTGCTTTGCGCGGGACTCACGCCGAACGCGCTCGAGAATTCCGGCAGCAGCGGCTGCACGTAGTAGAGCAGCGAGAAGGTCGCGTAGCCGGCGAACAGCAGCGCGACGCTCGCGCGCCAATAGTTGCGCGAACCACGTTCGAGATAGGGCGGGGATGCATCGCGGCGCGAGGCCGCGGGCGTGGCTCCGTTGGATGCGGTCACGCGAAATCTCCTGACGGCCGGGCAAAGGGCAGACGATACGCCCGTTGCGCAATGCGCGTGCGCGCCGCGCGGCGGCTGGCCCGATTCGGCGGACAGTCACATTCGACAGGGTATGATGGGGGTGTCCGCCCGTGCAAGCGCACGCGCGGCGCAGTGGTTGATTGGAGACATTCGACGAATTCGCGGCACTTCACCCGCTTCTTCTTCTTTTCGCGCTTCGATAAACCGTGAACAATGGGATACGCGCAACACCCCGGCGAGGGCGGCGCGGATCGTGCATTTGCCGGCTCGCCAGCGGGCCGGGTTTCAAGTTTCAAGAGTGGGGAACCATCATGCATGTCGGGTCGATTGTCTGTACTACCCATATCGCAGTGCCGAAGGGCGCGCGCGGCATCGTTCAGCGCGTTCTGGGCGACATGGCCATGGTGACCTGGTACGCGGGCGTGCCGGGCGAGTCGAAAGAACTCAACACCGAGCCGTTCTTTCTCGAGGACCTGATCGACACCGGCGAATCCGTGCTGCCGGCCGGCGCCGCGATCCACTGAGCGTGCATGCCGCACCGGAAGCTCGTCTTTCGGCGCGGCTGACGGCACAATGCGGGGCATGAAAGACGTCACTTCCGCCCCCGCTGCTCCCGCCGGCCCGCCGTTCGCCGGCCTCACGCCCGAGTGCGTGCTCGATGCGCTCGACAGCGTGTTGATGCCGTCCGGGCTGCGTACCGACGGGCGCCTGCTCGCCCTCAACAGCTACGAAAACCGCGTCTACCAGGTGGGCATCGAAGACGGCCCGCCGGTCGTCGCGAAGTTCTACCGGCCCGAGCGCTGGTCGGACGAAGCGATCCTGGAAGAGCACGCGTTCGTCGCCGAGCTCGCCGCACGCGAAATTCCGGCCGTGCCGGCGCGCACGTTCGACGGCCGCACGCTGCACGCGTTCGACGGCTTCCGCTTCTCGATCTTCGAGCGGCGCGGCGGGCGGGCGCCCGATCTCGACCGCAGCGATACGCTCGAATGGCTCGGCCGCTTCATCGGCCGCATCCATGCGGTCGGTGCGACGCAGCCGTATGTCGCGCGCCCCGTGCTCGACATCCGCACGTTCGGCTACGAGCCGCGCGACTATCTGCTCGCGCACGATTTCATTCCCGACGACGTACGGCCCGCGTACGAGACGGCCGTTACGCTCGCGCTCGAAGGCGTCGAAGCGGCGTTCGAGCGTGCGGGCGAAATCCGCCTGCTGCGCACGCACGGTGATTGCCATCCGAGCAATGTGTTGTGGACCGACGCGGGCCCGCATTTCGTCGACTTCGACGATAGCCGGATGGCGCCTGCCGTTCAGGATCTGTGGCTGCTGCTGCCGGGCGATCGCGAAGGCGCGTCGCGTGCGCTCGCCGACCTTCTCGCCGGGTACGAGGATTTCTGCGAATTCGAGCCGCGCGAACTGCATCTGGTCGAAGCATTGCGCACGCTGCGGCTGATTCACTACGCGGCGTGGCTTGCGCGCCGCTGGGACGACCCGGCCTTTCCGGCTGCCTTTCCCTGGTTCAACACGCATCGCTACTGGGAGGCACGCGTACTCGAACTGCGCGAGCAGATCGGCGCGATGCAGGAAGGGCCGCTCTGGCCCGTGTGACGGCGCGCGCGGCAGCTTCGCCGCGCGGCATTTTCAGGTGAACCGCCGCGCGTGGCGCGCGGCCCGCGCCACCTAGAACTTCAGCATCATCTTGATCACCGCGGCGAAGCGCTTGCCATAAGGCGGCGCGATCAGCCCGCGCATGTTCATGCGCGGCTGCGTGAGCACCGGCTTCATCTTCGAGAATGTCACGAAGCCGTCGTAGCCGTGATATGCCCCCATTCCGCTTGCGCCGACACCGCCGAACGGCAGGCTGCCGCACGCGATGTGCATCAGCGTTTCATTGACCGTCACGCCGCCCGAGATCGTTTCGCGCATCACGCGGTCGATCGTGCCGCCGTCTTCGTCGAACAGATACAGTGCGAGCGGCCGCGGGCGTGCATTCACGTATGCGATCGCCTCGTCGAGGCGCTCGTATGGCACGAGCGGCAACAGCGGCCCGAAGATTTCTTCCTGCATCAGCTGCGACGCGGCCGGCACGTGCGTGAGCGCACACGGCACGAAGCGGCGCGACGCGGGATCTGACTGCGTGTCGGTCAGCGGATGCAGTTGCGCGCCGGCCGCCTGTGCGTCGGTCGCGAGCTGCTGAAGCCGCGCGTAATGGCGTGGCGACACGATCGTCGTGTAATCGCCGTTGGCCGACAGGTCCGGATACAGCTTCGCGAAGCGCGCCCGCGCGCGCTCGATGAACGCGCCTTCCATGCCGCGCGGCAGCAGCACGTAGTCGGGCGCGATGCAGGTCTGGCCCGCGTTCAGCGTCTTGCCGCCGATGATCGCGTCGACGGCCGCGTCGAAGCGCGCGTTCGGGCCGACGATGGCCGGCGACTTGCCGCCGAGTTCGAGCGTCACGGGCGTCAGGTTGTCGGCCGCTGCGCGCATCACGTGACGGCCGACGTTCGTCGAGCCGGTGAACAGCAGGTGATCGAACGGCAGCGCGCTGAACGCGGCGCCAATCTCCGCATCGCCGTTCACGACCGCGACGTGATCGCGCGAGAAGGTCTTCGAGATCAACTGCTCGAACAGCGCGGACGTGCGCGGCGTCAGCTCGGACATCTTGACGATTGCGCGGTTGCCGGCGGCCAGCGCGCAGATCAGCGGGCCTGCTGCCAGCAACACCGGGTAGTTCCACGGCACGACGATGCCGACCACGCCGAGCGGCTGCGGCAGTACCTTCGCGCGCGCCGGTCGCAGCCACTTGTTCATCGGCTTGCGGATCGGCTTCATCCAGCGCTTGCCGTGCTTGAGCGCGTCGTCGATCTCTTCCTTCGCCATCCAGATTTCCGACAGCAGCACTTCCTGCTTCGCGCGATGACCGAAGTCGGCGCTGATCGCGTCGGCGAGCGCATCCGCATGATCGATCAGCATCGTGCGCAGCGCGCGCAGATGCTGCGCGCGGGTGCCCCATTCCGGATACGGTGCGCGCAGGTAGGCCGCGCGCTGATCGCGCAGCAGCGACGTCAGCGCGTCTAGCGACGGTAGCGCTTGCGGGGCCAGTTCGGGCAGGTCGTTTTTCATGTCGTCTCCTCCAGTGGGGCGTGGCGCGTCGGCCAGCAGTCAGGCCGCACGTGCCCGCTCGGCGAGCGTGGCGGGGCGGATCGGGATGGCGCGCGTCGCGCGGCGCGGGGCCGGATGCGATACGCGGTGTGAAACCGGTTGCCGTGTGCGGCATGCGTCGCATCCGCGCGACGGTGTCTGTATTCGGAAACGGGGTTGCGGAGCACTCATGCGAGGCGCGATGCGCTGCCCGGCGTGCGTGCGATGCCGCGATGCGCACGCACGCCGATGCACCCGAGCGGGGCGGCGCGATGCACGCGGCCGTGCAGAATCCGGCACATGGCGCCGCGCGTGCGACAAGCCGTCCAAACGGTCGGCGACACTGCGCGCCGTTCGATTTCGATCGGTCGCGCGTGCGTTGCCGGACATCACCGCATGGCCCGCCGTTTGAAATGAAATGCGGGCTGCGCGCAGTGCGTCCGGGCGACCCGGTCGGCACACGGCCTGCAGAACCTCGCGCTGCATCGTCGTCTCCCCAGTTTCGCGACGGCGCGGCTTCTCGCGGCCGGTGCATCGCGTCGAATGAATCGATACATCTTAAATTTAGTTCACGCGGGCGTTTAGAGGAATCGCTCTTGAATCCGCGTGCCGCGCGCGCAACGGCCATTCCTACAATGCCCGAACATTACAAGCGGAGCCGGCCGCGCCGGGTGCCGTTCATGACACGAAGGAGACGTGACATGCAATACGACTACATCATCGTTGGCGCAGGGTCGGGCGGGTCGAGCCTCGCCAGCCGCCTCGCCGATGCGTGCCCCGACGCGACGATCGCGCTGATCGAGGCCGGCTCGCATACGGAGCGCAATCTGCTCGTGAACATGCCGGTGGGTATCGCGGCGCTCGTGCCGTTCAAGCTCGGCACGAACTACGGCTACGAGACGGTGCCGCAGCCGGGGCTCGGCGGCCGGCGCGGCTACCAGCCACGCGGGCGCGGGATGGGCGGCTCGAGCGCGATCAACGCGATGATCTACACGCGCGGCCACCCGGGCGACTACGACGAGTGGGCACAACTCGGCGCGACGGGCTGGGGCTGGCAGGACGTGTTGCCGTATTTCCGCCGCGCGGAAGGCAACCAGCGCGGCGCCGATGCATGGCACGGCGCGGACGGCCCGTTGACCGTCTCCGATCTGCGCTTTCGTAATCCGTTCTCCGAACGATTCATCCAGGCCGCGCACGCGGCCGGCTATCCGCTGAACAACGACTTCAACGGCGCGACGCAGGAGGGCGTCGGCTTCTATCAGGTCACGCATCGCGACGGTTCGCGCTGCAGCGTCGCGCGGGCGTACATCTACGGCCGCAACCGGCCGAACCTGAACGTGATCACCGATGCGACGGTGCTGCGCGTGGGCTTCGACGGCAAGCGCGCGGTGGGCGTCGTGGTGTCGCGCAACGGCAGCGTCGAGACGCTCGGTGCACGCGCGGAAGTGATCCTGTCGGCCGGCGCGTTCAATTCGCCGCAATTGCTGATGTGCTCGGGGATCGGTCCGGCCGAACAGCTGCGTCGGCACGGGATCGCGGTGGTGCAGGATGCGTCGGACGTCGGCACGAACCTGATCGACCATATCGACTTCATCATCAACACGCGCGTGAATTCGTCGCAGCTCGTCGGCATTTGCCTGCGCGGGATCGCGAAGATGACGCCGGCGCTCGCACGCTACTTCTCGAGCCGCTCGGGGATGATGACGAGCAACGTCGCGGAAGCGGGCGGCTTCATCAAGAGCGACCCGTCGATCGATCGTCCGGACCTGCAACTGCATTTCTGCACGGCGCTGGTCGACGACCACAACCGCAAGATGCACTGGGGTTTCGGCTATTCGCTGCACGTGTGCGCGCTGCGTCCGTACAGCCGCGGCACGGTCGCGCTCGCGAGCGGCGATGCGCGCGATGCGCCGTTGATCGATCCGCGCTTTTTCAGCGATTCACGCGACCTGGACCTGCTCGTGCGTGGCGCGCAGGCGATGCGCCGGATCCTGTCGCAGGCGCCGCTCGCGTCGCAGGGCGGGCGCGAGCTGTACACGCGGGCGG
Organism: Burkholderia sp. WTPI3; assembly: GCF_021483755.1. Taxonomy (NCBI): domain Bacteria; kingdom Pseudomonadati; phylum Pseudomonadota; class Betaproteobacteria; order Burkholderiales; family Burkholderiaceae; genus Burkholderia; species Burkholderia sp. WTPI3. The sequence goes on from NZ_JAGIXF010000008.1 coordinate 128,105, forward strand.
ACCAGAGCGAAGCCGAGCTGCGTGCGACGATCGTCGCGCATGCCGACACGATCTATCACCCCGTCGGCACCTGCCGGATGGGCTCGGATGCGCGGGCGGTGGTGGATCCCCAATTGCGCGTGCGCGGCGTCGAAGGGTTGCGCGTGGTGGATGCGTCGGTGATGCCGACGCTGATCGGCGGGAACACGAATGCGCCGTCGGTGATGATCGGCGAACGCGCGGCGGACTTCATCGTCGCGGCGCGCAAGGGCGGCGTGCCGCGCGGCGAGGCGGCTGCGGCGGTGCACGGCCGCTGAGCGGCACGCACCGGCACGCGGCGCGCGCGATGTTCAGGCAAACGTATCGACGAGGCCCACGCGGCTCACGGCTGCGGTGGCCGCTGCGGCTGGCACGGCGTCGGCCGGTGCATCGACGCCTGACGATCCGGCGCGTGCACGCTGCGACGACTGGCCGCCGGAGAAGCTCTGTTGCGCGTTCTGCTGTTGCGATGCGAAACCGCCGTCGCTGACGCTCGCGCTGCCGAGGCCCAGTCCGCCCGTTTCCATCGCTTCGCGCAGCTTCGGCAGCGCGGCTTCCACCGCATCACGCACCTGCGCATGCTGCGACACGAACAGCGCGTGCGCGTGATTGTCGGCGACGCGCAGCACGACCTGCAGCGGGCCGAGGTCCGGCGGATTCAGCGTCAACTCGGCGCTCTGCTGGTGCGCATTCGACAGGAACACGACCTTCTGGCTCAACGCGTCGGTCCAGTCGGCAGTGCCGACCTGCGGCGACAGCACGTGGGGGCTGGCTGCGGCGATCGCGCCCGCGGCCGGCGATGCCGGCAGGTTGGACTGCGCCCCGGCGGCAGCCGTTGCGGCGGCCGCGGCCATCGCGTCGGCGCTCGGGCTTGCGGTGTCGCCAGCCTGCGCCAGCGCATGCGCAGCCGGCTCGGCGCTCGCGGCGGCCTGCAGCGCCTGCGCGTTGGCCTGCGTGGGTGTCTGCTGCGCGGGGAATGCGCCTTTTGCGTCGGCAAGCGTGCGGTCGAACGCCGACGCTTTCGATGCGAGCGGTGCGGCGGCGGCCGATCCGGACGTCGCCGATGCCGTGCTCGCCCCGATCGCGCCCGCGCCGCCGGTCAGCTTCGCCAGCGCAGCCTGCAGCGCGTCGCGGCCCGATGCCGGCACGGCCGTCGCATCCTGGCTTGCATGCCCTGCAGCGTCCGGCTGAGCGGATGCCGCCGCGGCCGTCGCTGCATCGGCACTGGCCGG